>CAWUOE010000006.1:0-28155 GCA_963923355.1 uncultured Gemmataceae bacterium
GGCCCGGCGATTGACCGGCAGGTTCTACGGCCAGTCCTCTCCCGTCCAGTGACGGAAACTCCCAAACGCCTTTGATTCACGCAAGGAAGGTACTTTTCCATGTCCACCCTGCAAAAGCCTTGTCCCGTCAAAAACAGCATCCATGGACGGAGGGATGCCCGGCCGGAATCACAATCCATGGACAGGGTGCTGGATAAAGCCCTGGAATCGATCCATGCCGTGGTTCCTCCGCTTTGGCCCCTTGGGGATTATGTCGCTGTCAATCCGTTTTTCGGTCTTGTCGACCAACCCTTTCTGCAGGTCGCCAGCAACCTCAGGAACATCCGGCCCTGCAACCTGTTGATGCCCCGCTCGTATTTCAAATCGCTGCTGCAACAGGGGCTTCTCTCGGACAAAGAGGTGCAGATGGCCCACAGCCAGTGTGTTACGGAACACCCGGAATGGCATGGATCGCTCAGCCTGGCCGACCTGAACAATTGGCTGGGCCAGCCGGAAGCACCTCCACCGGAGACACGATGCCGCACCTTTGCCGACAGGCTGGACCAGCAAGAGGGCAGTGCCTGGGCGAGCCATATCACGAATGACATCACCCGGCATTGCTCCGCCCACTTCGACGAGGGCCAAGCCGGTTGGCCCAGCCCCTGGCGGATGGATTCCCTCTACATCGCCTGGAAAAAGGCGGCCGGCATCAGTCGTCGTATGGATTTGCTCGGACTGCGGGGTTTCCGGCAAATGGTCAGAACCCTGCCGGATGAACCCCAAGAAGCAATCCAACGGCTGCTCCAACGGCTGGGGGTCCCGCAGGGGTCGTGGAAGCACGTGCTGCTGGCCCAAGCCTTTTCGGTGCCCGGTTGGGCATCCTATATTCGCTACCGGGTGCGTCAGGATGAAGCCTTTGGCAGATCCAATGCTGACCTGAACGGCCTGGTGGCGATGCGGCTGGCCTATGATGTCGCTCTCCGGGAAGCGCGGGGAATGGGGATATCCGATCGTTTCCTGCTGGAGGATGCCCCCACCATGGAAAGGATCGGAGGCCTCCCGTCGCCGCCGGTTGACTTGGTTGCCCGGCATGTGCTTCAGGTGGCCATCGAGAACGTTTACCGGAAACAGTTGCTGAGCCAACTGACAGTCGAAAAAACGCCAAGGGCACCCGATGCCCCCAAAAAATTGCAGATGGTTTTCTGCATTGATGTCCGTTCCGAGGTGTTCAGGCGGCACCTGGAGTCCGTGGATGCATCGATAGAAACGTTCGGGTTTGCCGGCTTTTTCGGCATGTCGATGGAATACCGCTCCCTGGGCTCGGAAAAGGGGCTGGCCCAGTGCCCGGTGCTGCTGCAACCCGCGTTCACCATCCAGGAGAAGCCGCTGGGTGCGGACGCGCATGACTGTGAGGCAATCCATCGCAGGCAGGTTTCCAAAACCGAGAACCAGTCGCTTTGGCAGCGGTTCCAATCGTCAGCGACCGCGTGCTTTTCCTACGTGGAGTCCCTGGGCCTTGGATTTTTCGCGAAACTGGCCCGGGATTCCTTCAGGGCGTCAGTCGCCCGTTTGGGTTGGCCCGCCGATTCCGGAAACCAAGCACGTGGTCATCGCCTCGGCCCGGAGATCAGGCAAGATGGGCCTTGCGGTCTTCCAGAGACGAGCCGAATCGATCTGGCGGAGAACCTTCTGCGCAACCTCGGGTTGCTGGATGGTTTCGCCCCGCTGGTGGTCCTGTGCGGTCATGCCTCCGAGGTGACCAACAACCCTTACCGAGCGGCTTTGGATTGCGGCGCCTGCGGCGGGCATTCCGGCGAGCCGAACGCCCGAGTGGCCGCCGCGCTCCTCAACGATGAAACGGTGCGGCAGGGTTTGTTGAAACGAAACATCCGCATACCCGCAGAAACCTGGTTCACGGCAGCGGTGCACAACACCACCACGGATGAGGTCAACCTGTGCGACCCCCAGCTCATCCCGACAATCCACTCGGCCTTGGTCGCTGAAATCAACGGCTGGTTCCGGATGGCCGGCAAGGAAGCACGGCAGGAGCGCTGCTCACGGTTGGGGGAGCGAGACGGCAGCGATATTCTCCGACGGAGCCGCGACTGGTCGGAGGTTCGCCCGGAATGGGGCCTTGCTGGGAACGCGGCCCTGATTGTGGCCCCCCGGTCCCGGACGAAAGGTCTCGATCTTGGAGGACGCACGTTCCTGCATAGTTACGACCATCGCCTGGACCCGGACCTGCGGGTGCTGGAGCTGATCATGACCGCGCCGATGGTGGTGGCCAACTGGATCAACCTGCAGTACTACGCCTCGACCGTCGACCCGGAGGCCTTTGGGAGCGGGAACAAGCTGATCCACAATGTGGTGGGACGATTCGGGGTGCTCCAAGGCAACGGGGGCGACCTGATGACCGGCCTTCCGATGCAATGTGTGCAAGATGGCAATGGTCTCCAGCACGAACCGCTCAGGCTCGTTGTGGTGATCGAAGCACCCAAGGATTCCGTGGAGCAAATCATCCAAAAGCATGGCGTGGTACGCAATCTGGTCTCAAACGGTTGGGTGACCCTGATTGTCCTGGATGCCGGACAGAAATACCGATGGACACCGCGGGGCGCGTGGATTGAAACGTGACCAACCACCGCGCCATGGCTCAAACCCGGAAAAAGACAGGGAGATCAGCGGGCGTCCAGACCTTGGGCGACCAGCAGGTCTGTCTTGGAACGGAAGTATTCCTGGCGGGCTGAAATCTCCAGCATTTCCGCCTCGAAGGCCGCCTGCTCGCGCAGGGTGACCCGAAGGATATCGCTGCGCCCGAGTCGCAACTGTTCGCGTTCGGCCCTGGCCACGGTCTGGGCCAACTCCACCCGGCTTTTCGCCTGCTGGTAAAACTCGTAGGCCCTCTCAAGCGCCGAGAATCCATCCTGGATTTCGGCACGAATCACATCTTCCGCGTTGCGCAGTTGGGATTCCAGTTGCGCCAGGGCGGCCTCCGACTGGAGCACCCTGCCCCGGGCCTCGCGCCGCTGGACAGGCATCTGGTAAACCAGCGAGGCGTTCAAGTTGGAACGGTCCAGCCCGTTGGGCCCCGAAAGCGAACTGGTCCCGTATCCCAAGTCCTGGGACCCCGAGACTACCGCGTTCAGCGATTGCCGGGTCTGGTTCCGGGCCAGGTTCAGCTCCACCGCGGCCTTCTCCCGTTGCAACCGCAACCGCCTGGGTTCGGGCCGCAGTTCCATGGCGGTGCCGAGGGCATTGTCGAACGCTGACATGTCCACCTCCTGCACCATGGGGAACTCGGGCAGGCGATCCGGACCGGCGATGGTGGGGGCGCCCACCTCGTCCCGCAGGAACAGGGACAGATCAATGGTGGACTGCTGGAAAGCGCGCTGGCTCTGGACCATCATGCCGTTGCGCAGGGCGATATTTTGCTGGTTATCAATACGCTCGATGTTGGCGGCGGGACCCGCCTCCACCCGGGCCTTCAACTGCGAATCCCTGTCCACCGCCAACTTGACCATCTCCTGCGCGACCTTCAGCCGCTGGCCGTTGGCGATCCAGGACCAGTATGTCCGGGCAGCGGCCCGTTTGAAATCGAGCCGCTGCCTCTCGATCATCGGCTCAGCGATCTGCACATCGAGCCGCGCCTGCTGGACACCGGCCCGGGGCCGGTCGATTTCCCGGTCCTTGGTGAGGGGGATGACCATGCCGGCGCGCACCTCGCCGCCGTCCGCGGTGAGCTGGCCGAGGTTGTAGGTGGGAAAATCACCGTAGCCGTTCCGGTAACCGCCAAAAACTGAAATGCCACCCACCGGCAGCATCTGGTTCAGGCCCACGTTGCCGCGGAAATTGTCGTAGGTCGCGGGAGCGGTGCTGTCTCCCGAGGCGAGGAAATTCAGGTCAAAATTTCCCATGGCCGACACCAGCTTGCCCCCGGCGATGGCCCTTTCCTGCTCGATTGCCTGCAAAAGGGGATAATGCCTCTCGACGGAATCCAGGACATCCAGCAGGCCCAGCGGGCCGCCCACGCTCGCCACGCCGCCGGGTATGAATGGCACATCCTTCGGCTTGCTGAGGATGGGCATGCCGGATTTCGCATCCGGACCGCCGCCCTTGGGGCGGGGTAGAACCTCGGGGGCCAGGGGCGCCACGTCGGCCGGAAGCGGTGTTATTTTCTCCTGGCAAAGGGCAAGGCCGGTCATGCCTGCCGCACACGCCAGAGAGAGGACGGATCGAACCATGTCGCGGGACAACCTCAGGTTTTGATTTTCGGCGGCTTGTTTTCTTTCTTGTCCCTGTCCTTTTCAGGGGCCTTGGGCGCGACAACCGGCGGGAAGCCGTTGAAATTCCGCCACAGTTCGTAGCCCACCGTGACCCGATTGAGGAACACCCAGCCCACGGCCTGATTGCCCTGGCGGAGGAACACCGGATCGGGCCACTCGTCCTCCTCGCCCAGGAGTCGCTCCGGCTCGACCAGGATACGGAAGCGGCCGTACCCGTCGTCCGACGGGTCTATCTGGCGAACCCTGCCGCCAAAGGTGCCTGTGGCCACCGACGGCCACCCGGCGAACTGGATCGCCGGCCACCCCTGGAACTGCAGTCGCACATGGGGCCCGGTCCCGGTGCGTTCCATGTGTGCAGCGATCAACGGGGCATCCACCCCGTCGATGAAAAGCTCCACCACCCGGTCAGTCGCCTCGGGGATGATGGTGGCCAGCTCGTCGCCTTCCTTCACCAGTTGGCCGCCATCCGCGACATTGGCAGCGATGCGATACAGGATGCCGTCACAGGGCGCCTTCACGTACCTGGCCTTGAACCGCTCGATCCGGTTGTCCAGCTCCTGGATGTCCCGTTCGATCGTCAGCAGGTTCTGCTCGGCCCTGTTCAGGTCACGGCGCGCCAAGGCCACAGCCGACAAGCCGGTCGCTTCCGCCTGGATCACGAGTGAATCGCTGTTCAACAGATCAGCTTCTGCTTTTTTCACATCGGCCTTCGCGCGCTTCACCTCGGTTTCGGCCCGGTCGGCGCGCAGCTTGGCCTCGTCCCGGTTCAGCTCGGATTCCAAACCGCCGAATTGCTTGTCCTTGAAAAGCGAATCGAACATTCGGAATCGCTTGGTTTCAAACAGCGAGTTGAATTCGGTGTTTTCCCGGGATTTTTCGGAGACGGTCACCATCATGGCTGACGCCTCCCGTTTTGACTGGGCAGCCTTGATGGAGGCCTCCATGGCCTTCTCCTGTGCCGAGACCGCCTTGGTCTGCTCGGCCACCTCGTCTTGGGCGGCCTTGCGGCGACTGAAGAGAAAATTCCGTTGGGCGTCCAAACGCGTGGCCAAGTTGGGGTCAACATCGTCAATATCGACAATCGGGTCGCCCGACTTCACATAACTGCCCTCAACCACATGCCATCGCCTGATAACTCCGGAAATCTGCGATTCGATTTTTTGTTTCCTTTCCACGGGGGCGTAGGCGATCACCTGACCGCGCCCCTTCACCGTTTGTTGCCACGGGACGAACAGGAGAAACAGCGGCAACAGCGCGAAAAAGAGCAACAAAAACCGCGTCAAAAAACGGGCAAACCCGGGAGTCTTGGCCTGTTCGAGGACCGTGAAGTACCGGTCCTTGCCCAAAGACGACATGGAATCCACCTTCACGATCACGAGTGGGTTCCTCCCGTGGTGCTGGTTGTCTGGAGGCCCACAACCGGCTCCTCCCGGTCCATGCGGATGGAGCGGTCAAACCATTTGGCGGTCTCGGGATTGTGGGTGGCCACCAGCAGGGTCCAGGGGGCGGACGGATCCATCAGGTTGCGGATCAAATTGGGATGATCCTTCAAATTCATGTGGTCGAGGAGCCCATCCACCAACAGCAGGCGCGGTCGGGTGATCATGGCCCGCGCCAGCATCAGCCTCAGGGTTTGGGTCTCCGAGAGTGGCAGACCCGAGGGGGCCAGTCGGGTTTGAAAACTGGCCGGCAGGCGATTCACCGTTTCCAGCAGGTCGACAGATTCGAGGGCTGCGCGGATCTGGTCCGGACGCACATCCGTGGAACCCATGAGGAGGTTGTCCAGGACGGTGCCCTCGATGATCTCATCCCGTCCGACCAGACGGACCTGGTCCCTCAACCCGGGGAGGGAAAGATTCCGGATATCAAACCCATCGAGTTCCGCCCGGCCATCCGACATTTCCCGCAGGCCGGCCAAGGCTTCCAGCACCTTGGTCTTGCCGTAGCCTGAGGGCGCCACCAAAGCCACCCGCTCGTTGGGTGCGATGTGCCAGATCTGGAATGATCCGGACTCCTCCCTGGGAAAAACCCGGACCGCCATCCCCATGCCGTTTTCCGGCAGGACTTGGCCGTCGGCCCGCTCCACCGGAAGATCCGTCACATGGCTCAACTTCTCGGCGCTGGCCAGCAGGTCGTAAAAGGTTTCCGCGTGTTTGCCCAGTTTCGCCACCGAACCCACGATCACTGAGACAATCAGTTCGGAAGCCACCAACTGGCCCAGCGTGAGCTGGCGGTTGATCACCAGCCAGCCGCCCAAGCCGAGCACGATCGTGCTGGCACACACCTGGAGGCCCAAAGCGAACAGGGTCTGCCGCCACACGACGCGGAAGTGTTTGCGCCTTTTCTGGATGTAACCTTCCGCCAGCGAATTGGAGCGTGTGAAAGCAAAGTTCTGTCCCCCGGAGGTTTTCACCGTCCGCAGGCAGCGGAACATCTCCTCCAGCCAGGCAGCCGTGTCATATTTGGCGATGGATTCCTGGAGGCAGGTCCGTACCCCGCCGTAGCCGAGGCCAAAGAGGAGCAGAAAGACCAGGACCAGCATCACCACGTCAAAACCCAACAAAAAAGGATGGTAAAAGGCGAGAACCACCATGCCCACCACCATCATCACCAGGACGGAAACGCCGTCCAGCAGCAGGCTTGCCAGGGATTTTTGCAGCGTGAGCACGTCAAAAAAACGGTTGGCGAGTTCCGGGCCGTTGCTGCGGTCCAGATTCTCCAGGCGCAGCGCGGGGATATGACGGGAGTATTCGGCCACCACGCGGACGAACAGCCTTTGCTGCAGGCACTCGATCACAAATACCTGCATCGCCTTGAGGGCCGCGGCAACGCCCAGGCAGGTCATCAAGACGAGGGAGATCACCACCACGGGCCACAGGAGCACACCGAAGGCGACCGTGTTCACCAGGGTTTCCACCGCGATGGGGGTGGCCAATGAGAGAATCGACACGGTGAAAGCGAACACGATGACGATGAATATGTCACGCCGTTCAGGCTTCAAAATTTCCAATACCCGGGAAAACGGCCGGGCTTCATGATGCCCGCCACGCGCGATAAATTCTCCATGGTTGGACAAGTCACTCGACATGTTTGGGCCCACGATCCCTGTCGGGAGCCTTTCTTAAAGAAAGATCTGCAAGGATTCCTTGCAGACCTACCCCTAAAAAGGCTGGCCAACCTCCGTTACCCAGCGGTTCGGAGAGCACCCGATAATTAAGTTTTCGTAAGAATACTAGGGCCAAATCAGCAAAAATCAATCGCTTTTAAAATATAGAAAGATACAAAAAGATATTTTGGTTACTTTCCAACTCCTGCCTTAGGAGGTTCCTTGGTCTCTGCCGATTTTTCCCAGCGGAACTTTGTTTTGGTGGCATCAAAGGGCTTCAGGTAGGAATCCACCGGCTTGTCACAGGCCCAGAGCATGCCCCGGGTGAGCATGTCGAGGAAGACCGGGTCGGCCAGCTCCTCGTTGTAATGGCCAATGGTGGTGCCGAAGACCCGGCCCTTGCCATAGGTATTGGTCCAGACGCAGACCTCATCCTTCTTGGTTTCGCGGCTTTTGGCGGTGCCCAGGGGCACGCATTGGTCACCCTGTGCCACCACCTGGTACAGCTCGCCTTTGGGGGTTTTCCAGGTCTCCGGAAATTTGGCCAGGATCGGGTGGTTTTTGCCGGCGTCCCGGGTGGGCACCACCTCAAAGGGATAGTGGGCCCCGTGGCGATGCGAGGTGACGCCGCAGAACTTGAACCATTCGCCGGTGCCATCGCGATAGCAGTGCATGCCGCAGTGGACCAGCACGCCGGGCAGACCCTCCCGGTGGGGTTTGACGATGGTTTCGGTCCATTTGGGGTCCTTGGCATCGGAGAAGCACTCGTTGTGCACCACGATGTCGTAGCCCTTGTACCAGTCGGCCTTCTCATAGAGCGGGATCTTGCTGGAGGTGGAGGTACCGCCCTGGTGGACCACCACCCACTGGATGCGGGCCCGGGCGGAGGTGCCCTCGGTGATGATCAGCTTTTGCGTCTCGTAGTCATGGCAGCAGCCGCCGGTGACCAGGAGCGCCTTCAGGTCAGGATCTTTGGGTTCGGCGCAAAACGCCAGGGCGCAGAGTGCGGCAAGCATGCTATTTCCCTCTTGAATGGTTCCTACCGGATGTCAACCAATCACCAACCCAGGCAGCAACCGACTCCCACCCCGCCGGACAGTTGCAGGCCGCGGCGATTCAGAGGCAGTTCCAGATACTCGGCGCGGCTGTAGATCACCCGCCCCTCCAGCACCGTGTGGGTCACATGGGTGTAGCTTTCCAGGGGGTCGCCATCGTACAGGACCAGGTCGGCCGGACGGCCGGGAGCGATGGCGCCCCGGGTGGCCTCGATACCAAGCAACTTGGCCGCCCCATAGGTGACACTCGCCAAAGCGGCCTCGCGCGGCAACCCTTGGGCCGCGGCCATGGCGGCCTCGCTGCGGACATTCCGCACCTTGGGAACATAACCCTCAAAGGCGCTGCCCAGCGCGAAGGGGATGCCGGCATTTTTTAGCACCAGGGCCGAGCCGGAAAAGGTGTGCACGGTCTCCATCGACGATGCCAGGCGCTGCATCGGCGGATGCAGGAAGACCGGCACCCCGGCCTCCTTCACCTTGTCCAGGACCAAGTAGGCCTCGGTTCCAAGGGCGAGTTTCAAGTCGAGGCCGAATTCCTGCCTCAGGCGGAGGGCGGTGATGATGTCGTCCGCCCGGTGGGCGGCGATCAGCACCGGCATCTTGCCGGTGGCGGCCGCACCCAAGGCATCCAGCTTGGGATTGGGGACTGAGGGCTTGTCCTTGTCAGCCGGTTTTTCGGCGTGGGCCTTGCCCTGCAGGAGGGCCTGACGGATCAGCGAGGCCGTGCCCATGCGGGTGGTCACCTTGCCGGGGTAGGACTCCTTGGCGGTTTCGCCCAGGTTCATCACGAGCATCGCCTGGGGACGCAGAGCCATTTTCTCGGCGGTGCGGCCGTAGGCAAGGAATACTCCCGACTGCCCGGCGATGGCGTTTTTGCGCCCCGGCGTGGCGTGCACCACGGTCACCCCCTGCCGGCGCAGGAACTCCAAAAGCCCGTCATCGGGATTGAAGCCATCCAGCGCGCGCACTTCGGCGGTGTTGGGATCGGTGGATTCATCCTGGTCTTGGTCGGCCGGGATATTCAACCCGCCGGACAGGCCGCCGCACCCGTGCGCGTCGATCAAGCCGGGGGTTACTTCCACTGCCGTCATCACCATGATCCCCGCCGGGATAGGAACCTGACCGAACGGTCCCACCGCCTCGATTTTGCCTTGGTTGACCACCACCACGGCGTTGTCGATGAAACGGTCGCCGTTGAACAAGCGACCGGCGCGCACGACATACCGATCTGGCAACGGCCCCTTGGGAACCGGCCCCTCCACCGTCGCTGTGGGCGGGGCCTTGGCCGGTTCGGCGACCCCGGGCCAGCGGTCATCGCCGGGCCGCAGCGCGAAGCCGCCCGCCTGGTAGCGGGCATCCTGCTTGTCCTCCCTGGAAAATAAGCGCTTGCCATCGATCCAGGTTTCCAGCACCTGGGTGTAGACGCTGAACGGGCTGCCGGACAGCACGGCGAAGTCGGCGTCTTTTCCGGGAGTGAGCGAGCCGAGCCGGTGATCCAGATGGAGCATCGCCGCGGGGTGCAAAGTCATGGCCCTCAGGGCCTCGGCCTCGGTCAATCCGCCCCGCACGGCGATGGCTCCAGTGCGCAGGTAGAAGCGGGACTCGGTTACCGGGTCATCGGTGTTGATGGCGACGCGCACCCCGGCTTTGGCCAGGGTTGCCGCGTTTTCCTCAATCAGTTGCACCACCTCCGCCTTGCCGCCAGGCGCCTCCACCAGCGTGAGCGAGACGTTCGCTTTTTTTGACGCCAATTCCTCGGCCACACGGTGGCCCTCGCTGGCGTGCTGGAGGACGATCTCGAAACCGAATTCCTCCGCCAGGCGCAGGGCGCTCATCATGTCATCGGCCCGGTGGCAGTGAAAATGCACGGTGCGCTTCCGTTCCAGCACCTCGACCAGCGGTTCCATGGCCAGATCACGGTCAGGCGCGACCGCCTTGGGACCTTCCGCCTTCTTTTTTTGGAAAGCTTCCCATTTGGCCTGGTACTCCCTCGCCTTCAGGAATTGCTCCCGCTGCAGGGCATAGGTTTTCATCCGGGTGGCCGGTGCCGCCTTGCGGCTGCCGAAGTTGAAATTCTTGGGATTTTCGCCGTTGGCCATCTTCAGGCCGCCCAGCACGGTCTCCCCGGTGACGCGCATCGCCTCGATGGTGTTGCCGCGCAGCTTCACGTAGACGGTCTGCCCGCCGATGGCGTTTCCGCTGCCGGGCATGATGTTCACGGTGGTCAGTCCACCGGCCAGGGCCATGCGGATGCCCGGGTCATCGGGAGTCACCGCGTCGAGGGCCCGGAGGGCGGGCTGGATGGGGCCCGAGCCTTCGTTGCCGTCGCTGTTGGATGAGACTCCCGGGCGGCTGAAGATGCCCAGGTGGGAATGGGTGTCCACCAAGCCGGGAATGATGACCTTGCCCGCGCAATCGACCACCCGGGCGCCGCTGGGCACCGGAAGGTCCCCCACCGCCACAATCTTGCCGTCCCGCACCACGAGGATGCCCCGCTCCACCACGGGACCATCCACCGGGTGGATGCGGGCGTTGGTGAAGGCAATGGTCTCAGGGGCTGGCTGACCGGCGGAAAACAGGGCCATGGTCAGCGTGGCAAGAAAAAACATGGAGTACTCCAGGCGGCGGAATGGCAAGCCTTGATAGTAGGCGCGGAATGTTCCCGGCGCAAACCCGCGCCCGGCCGGGCACCACGTGGATTTTTCGGGTAGCATGGCCGGTCCAAGAGTCATTTGGAGGGGAATGGATGTTCCGCCTTGCCACCCTGGCTTGCCTGATCGCGTATGCCGGATGGGTCATGACCGACCAGGCCGAAGCCCAACCAGGAGAAAAGCCCGTGCTGAAGCACATCGTGCTGTACAAGTTCAAGGACAGCCTGACCAAGGCGCAGGTGGACGAGGTGATCAACGCCTTCAACGCACTGCCCTCCAAGGTTCCCGGCATCATCGGCTACGAGGCGGGCACCAATGTCAGCAAGGAAGAGAAGAGCGAAGGGTTGACGCACTCCTTCGTGCTCACCTTCAAGAGCATGGAAGACCTGGACGCGTACATCGCCCACCCGGCGCACCAGGCCTATGTGGACATAGTCAAAACCCGCCGGGAAAAGGTGGTGGTGTTTGATTATTGGTTGAAGTGATTCCGGCAGATGCCGTTGCCATTCCAAAGAAAAGGCCCGGCGTTCCGGCCGGGCTTTTCCTTTGGAATTTTTAGAGACCCGAATTCAACCGACCAGGGCCGGCCGGCGGGTGTGCCAGTCGGTGGCTTTCTCGTGCATGCGGGCGGCGCGCAGCAGGGTGCTCTCGGCGAACTGCGGTCCCTGCAGTTGCAGGCCGATCGGCAGGCCGTTGTCGGTGAAGCCGCACGGGATGCTGATGCCGCAGATCCCGGCGAGGTTGCAACTGATGGTGTAAATGTCGCTGAGGTACATCGCCAACGGGTCGGACGACTTCTCGCCCACCTTGAAGGCGGCGGTGGGCGCGGTGGGGCCCGCCAGCACATCGCACTGGCTGAACACCTTTTGGAAATCCTGCAAAATCAGGCGGCGAACCTTCAGGGACTGCAGGTAATAGGCATCAATGTAGCCGCTGGACAGGGCGTAGGTTCCCAGCATGATGCGACGCTTCACCTCGGCGCCGAATCCCTCGCCGCGGCTGCGGCAGTACTGCTCGATCAGGTTGCCCTTCCTGGTGGTGCGATGTCCGTAGCGCACCCCATCGAACCGGGCCAAGTTGCTGGAAGCTTCCGCCGTGGCCACCAGGTAGTAAGTGGCCACCGCATGCGGGCTGGTGGGCAGGGACACATCGACGAGTGTCGCCCCCTGGCTCTTGTACACGTCCAGGGCCGCGCGCACCGCCTTTTCGACCTGAGGGTCCAACCCTTCGCCGAAGAACTCGCGGGCCACACCGACCTTCAGGCCGGCCAGCGGTTTGTCGAGGTCTGCCAGGTAACCGGGAACCGGCTGGTTGACGCAGGTGCTGTCGCGTTGGTCATGACCGGCGATCGCCTGCAGCAGGTGGGCAGCGCCGGTCACATCGTGTGAAAAAGGGCCGATTTGGTCGAGGGAGCTGGCGAATGCCACCAAACCATACCGGCTGACCAGCCCGTAGGTCGGTTTCAGGCCGACGATGCCGCAGAGGCTGGCCGGCTGGCGGATCGATCCACCGGTGTCCGAACCCAAGGATAACGGTGCCAGGCACCCGGCCACGGCGGCCGCGCTGCCGCCCGAGCTGCCCCCCGGGATGCGATCCGTATCCCAAGGGTTGCGGGTGGTCTGGTAGGCGCTGTTCTCGGTGGACGAGCCCATCGCGAACTCGTCGAGGTTGGTTTTGCCGAAGCAGACCGCACCGGCGGCCTCGAGGCGATCCACCACCGTGGCCGTGTAGGGAGGCTTGAAACCCTGCAGAATCTTGCTGCCGCAGGTGGTGGGCACACCCTTTTGGCACAGATTGTCCTTGATGGCGATGGGCATGCCGGCCAACGGACCGAGCTTCTCACCGGCCTTCCGTCGGGCATCGGAACGCTCGGCGGCATCCAGGATGGCCTGGCGGTCCAGGTGCAGGAAGGCATGAATGGAAGGCTCATGCTTGTCAAAGGCGGCCAAATAGTCTTGGGCCAGGTCGGCCGACTTCACCTCTCCCCGTTGCAGCTTGCCCGTCAGTTCGCTGGCGGACAGACGGACCAAGGGGAGGGCGGGTGAGGACATGGTGGGCTAATCCGGGGTTGTCAGTCCAGCACGGCGGGGACTGAGAAATGGTCACCCACCCGGGCCGGGGCATTGGCCAACGCGTCGGCGGCGGGCAGTGAAGGGACCAGAGTGTCCTCACGCAGGACATTGACGAGATCCAAGGCATGGGCCATTGGCTCAACGCCCTGGGTGTTCACAGAACGCAGCTGGTCGACATACTTGACGATTGATGCCAGCTGGCCACCAAGGTCAGCCAGTTCCTGCTCGGAAAGCTCCAAGCGGGAAAGGTGGGCCACCCAGCGGACCTGATCCAGTTCCAGACTCATGGCTGGGTTGATCAGGCGGGTTGGAAGGGCTTGCGCTTGACCGGGCGCTTGACCAGGCCGGAACGGATGCACTGGGTGCAAACCCGCAGGGTTTCCACCGATCCGCCCACTTGGACCTGCATGCGCTGCAGGTTGGGCAGGAACCGACGCAGGTGCTTGCCGGTGACCTTCACGCCGTTGCCACCCAAGTATTTGGGCTTGCCGCGCTTGGTGTATTGATTGCCGACAATAGGGCCCTTGCCGCAGTTGTCACACTTCCTGGACATCGGATCTTCCTCGCTCTCAAATCGAATCCCCAGCTTACCAAAAACGCTGTTTGGAACAAGGTGACTGTGCCGCACCCGGTGCCCCAAACCACGCTCAAAACCAGCCGATTCACGCGCCAAATACCCTCTCATCGTCCAAAAAACCTTTGCTTCCAAACCAAAACCCGGTCAAGCTGGGGACCGGTTGACCGGTCCTCCGACTGGCGAAACCACTTTCGAGGGAGCCACCTATGCGCACGCCTTTTCGTTGGTTGGCAGGTTGTATCGCCTTGGGCGCCTGCCTTTTGGCAGCTTGGGTAAGCAGCGAAACAAGGGCTGTTCAGGAAAAGCGCATCCCCGCCATGCAGTTCAATGACGTGGTGGAAATGGCTCCCGGCGTGTTTTTCCGTTACTCCTCCATCAGCGCGACCGACATGTCCGTTCCCTTCGGCGGCTGCAACAACATCTGGGTGGTGTTCAAGGACTTTGTGGCAGTGGTGGACGCCAACTTCCCCAAGGAGGCGGAAGATGTGGTGGCCGCCATCCGCAAGACCACGGACAAGCCGATCCGTTACGTGCTCGACACCCACCACCACGGCGACCACGCCTACGGCAACACGGTCTGGGCGCGCGAGGGTGCCAAGGTGGTGGGCCATGTGAACTGCTCACGGTTGCTGGAAACCAACGGCCCCAAGCAATGGGAGGAGGCCTCCAAGGGCCGGAAGGACATTGCCGACAACAAATTGAAAACCGTGGACATTCCTTTTGACGAGAAGCACGTGCTGGATGACGGCATGCAGCGGCTGGAATTCCATTATCTGGGACATGCCCACACTCCCGGTGACGCCGTCGCCTGGATGCCCAAGCACCGCTTGCTGTGCACCGGGGACGCCTGCGTGAACGGGGCATTCAATTTCATGGGGCACAGCAACTCCGCATCCTGGGTGAAGGTGCTCGACCGCATGCTGGACTTCGATCCCGAGGTGGTGTTGCCCGGCCACGGCAAACCCATGGCGGCGCGGCCGCTGGTCGGGCTGCAGCGACGCTATTTCGCGGAGATGCGCGATCTGGTGAAAAAGGGAATTGATGCCAACAAGTCCCTGGAGGAGATCACCGCCTCGTGCGAGATGCCTTGGTACAGGGAATGGACAGGCAAGGATGCGGCGAAGATTCCGGAGAATATCGCCCATGTCCACAAGGAATTGACGGGCAAGATCGACCACAAGACCCTGGGAAGCGCGGCCCAACCGGGAGCCATTGGCCCTTATGGCACCGAACCGGTGCGGGTGGCCGGACGCTGATCCCTTCGACCGGGCAAGGCAAAGAAATAGTTGTCAATATCTGCAAGGGAACGGGGTCCGCGCGGGCGGACCCCGTTTATTTGAGTTTGCCCATCACCCGCAGAATCAGCGTGACGCGGTCACGGTTGGTTTTGGGCACCAGCTCCAGTTCTTCCTTGGAAATCTTGCCGTCCTTGTCGGCATCGTATTCCCACAGGACCATCCGCTCGATCTTCTTGTTGCGGTCCATGGCAATTGACTGGGTGTCGGCATCCTCGGGCATGCCACCGCCGCCCAAGATCATCCCCAAGTCACCATGGAGCATGTCCATCACCTGGCGCAGTTCTTTTTTGGTCTCGGTGATGACCTGTACGCCACAGATGCACATCTCGTCCTGCGTTTGTTCGCCCCAGGTAACCGGGATGGGCGGGGAGGAAGGGTTGCGTGGATTGCCTGTCGAGTTGTCGAAGACCGCCTTCATGCGGAGGACGGTGCCTTTGGGCAAGTCAACCGGTTCCTTGTAGCCGTAGATTCCCTGCCAGTTGAAATCCCAATCCTTGATCCAGATGAGGGGTATTTCCCGGCCGTCAGGCAAAGCCGCATCCACCTTCATCTCCTTGCCCAGGTAATGCATGTGAGGCAGGATGCCAACCGCCTTGGCGGCCACGGGCAGCGGCTCGGATTGTTCCACCACGGTGAAGTCTGATTTCCCGGGGGGAATCTTGAGCGCCCATTGCCTGGTGCGGATGCCGACGGCGCCGACATAGTTGCGCACAGGCACCTTGGACAGGTAGACACCCACCCGGCTCCTGTCTTTTTCAACCTTTCCGGATGGGTGATAGTGGATTTGTAAAACCAGATCCGAGCCCTTCTTCAGGTAGCGCCCTGTCCCCTCGGGCAATGGTGTCGGACGGATCCCCGGTGCCCAGGCGCCGATGTTGCCCGTGGGGCGGATTCCCGGACCGCCGAAACTCGGGAAACTTTTGGTGACCGGATCCGCCTTGGCACGCCCCTGACCATTGCTGTCCAGATACAGGATGGCGTGGTGCACCACCTTGGTGTTGCCAGGCTGGAAATCCACGGCAACCACCGCCTCATCCTTGGTCACGGGGAGCGGGATGACAAAGCACTGGTACTGGTCGGGGCCGGACGCGGGGATGGTGAATTCCGTCGGCATTTCAACCACCAGGTCGGGTTGCCCCAGCACCCAGCCGGATCCGAAAACCGGTTTGGCAGGGAGGTGCACCGGGTCCCCCTCGGGCGCGCCGGCCCGGGCCCAGGCCGCGATGGTGGCCTTTTCCGGGTCGGTCAACCTCCTCTCATCCTTGAAATGCCCGAAACCAGGCTCCGGGGACCAGGGGGGCATCCGATTTTCGGCGGTGATTTGGGCCAGGAAAGCGGCACGCTTGGCCGCGTCCTTGTACTCCAAAAGGCTGAATGGGGCGATTTCCCCCGGTCGATGGCAGGAGGCGCAATGTTTGAACAGGATGGGAGCCACATCCTTGGTGAATGTCGGCGTTTCCCCGGCGGCCACATTCCCAAGAGGTGCCAAAACCGCCATGACCAACAAAAAACGGCCGAAGACAATAACCATATATGCCCCGCCACTCAAAAACCGGCAAAACGTCCTTCCCTGCCAGATGGCCTCGGATTGAACGTGCCTGTTTCTATTCTAAGGCCTGTCCGGGCTAGCCGTCCTTCAGACAGCGCCAAGGATTAATCAACAGGCTTTTGGCAAATCCTTTTGACCCATGGAAGGGCAAGGCGATTTCAGGCCAGAATCGGGTGAATCAGTTCCCCGTGAACGTCTGTCAGCCTGAAATCACGTCCCTGGAAACGGAAGGTCAGCTTCTTGTGGTCGATACCGCACAGGTGCAGGACGGTGGCCTGCACATCATGCACATGCGCCCTGCCTTCCACGGGGCCGAAGCCGAACTCGTCGGTCTGGCCATGGATGACGCCCTTCTTCACGCCGGCACCCGCGAACCACATGGGGAAAGCATCGATATGGTGGTTGCGGCCCACCAACTCGCGCACCTCGCCCATGGGGGTACGACCGAATTCGCCGCCCCAGATGACCAGCGTGTCTTCCAGCAGGCCCCGTCGCTTCAAATCCAGAACCAGCGCGGCACAGGCGCGGTCCGTATCGAGGCAAACCTTCTCCAGGGGGCCGCCCAGGTGGTTGACGGTGTCGCCGTGATGATCCCAGTCGGTGTGGTAAAGCTGCACAAACCGGACTCCGCGCTCCACCAGCCGCCTGGCCAGCAGGCAGTTGTTGGCGAAGGATGATTTGCCGGGCGTGGCGCCGTACAGGTCCAGCGTCTCCTTGCTTTCCCGGCTGAGGTCGATCAATTCCGGCGCACTCGACTGCATCCGGTAAGCCATCTCGTATGCCTTGATTCGCGTGGTGATCTCGGCATCGCCCGTGGCCGACTGGCGCATGCGGTTGAGGTCTGCCACCGCCTCGACCGTGTCGTTTTGGATGTTCCTGTCGATCCCGGGTGGGCTGGACAGGCTGACGATGGGGTCGCCCAGCGACCGAAAAGGAACCCCCTGGTGGGCGGTGGGGAGGAAACCGGAACCCCAAAGGGGCGCACCCCCGCGCGGCCCTCGTGGCCCGGATTGCAGCACCACAAAGGCAGGCAGATCGCGTGACTCGCTGCCGATCCCGTAGCTGAGCCAGCTACCCATGCTGGGCCGACCGGCCTGGGCGCTGCCGGTGTTGACAAAGAGTTTGGCGGGTGCGTGGTTGAAAATGTCGGTTGCCACCGTGCGCACGAAGGCAACCTCATTGGCGAAATGCTTGAAATGAGGCAGCAGCTCGGACACCTGGAGGCCAGCGTCACCGGCCGGTTTGAATGTGCGCTTGGTCCCCAGCAGCTTGGGTCGCTCCTTGGAGAAGGTGTCCATGAAGGCGAACCTGCGCCCCTTCACGAATGATTCGGGGATGGGCTGATCATGAAATTTCTGTAGTTCCGCCTTGGGCTCGAACAACTCGAACTGGCTGGGCCCGCCCGCCATGAATAGGTAGATAACCCGCTTCACCTTGGGAGTGTGGTTGATGCC
Source organism: uncultured Gemmataceae bacterium (assembly GCA_963923355.1). Taxonomy (GTDB): domain Bacteria; phylum Planctomycetota; class Planctomycetia; order Gemmatales; family Gemmataceae; genus UBA6894. The sequence goes on from CAWUOE010000006.1 coordinate 18,025, forward strand.
GTTGAGGGCCCCGGTACCGGAGGCCAGCCCGTCACGGGCCAGGAGGCCGGCCAGCGCCGCGCCACCCAACGCCACCGGGCAGCGACGGAAAAAATGCCTGCGGGTTTCCCAGGCCAGCGGTTCCGTCTCGTCGGGGCGCATGGGATCACTCACGGGTGATGAATTCGTCGAGGTTCAGGATCAAACGGGCCAAGAGGACCTTGGCAGCCTTGTCCGGTGGGGCCCCCGTTTGAGCGGCCAGTTCCTTGCCAGGCGGTCCGCCCTGGGCCAGCAACTCGTCGGCCGCTTTGGGATTTTCAACCATCCTCTGTTTTTCCAAGGCCAGAAAACGGTTCAGGCGCTCGAGCTCACGGCTTTCGGGCTGGCGCAGCATGGCCAGTTCAAACATCCGCGCTGCCGGATCAGCCACGCCCTCCTTGCCGACCCGAACCGCCATGCCATGCGCGCATTCACCAAAGGCCTGGTCGTTGAGCAGGGTCAGCGCCTGGAGTGGCGTGTTGGATTTGTTGCGGCGTGTGCACGTGGTGCCGGCATCGGGGGCGTCGAACACCGTCAGCCCGGGGTAGGGGGCGGCCCGCCAGAAATGGGTATACAGCCCGCGACGGTAGCGATCAGGACCTTCGCTGGCCACCCAGGGACGCTTCACCTGGGTGAACTGGTCCACCCCGGGGGGCTGGGGCGGGAACACGCTGGGGCCACCCAGCTTCGGAGCATACAAGCCGCTGGCCACCAGCGCGCTGTCACGCACCGCCTCCGCCTCGAGCCTTAACCTTTTCTGCCGGGCCAACAGCTTGTTGCGGGGATCCCGGGTTTCCAGGTCCGGCCGGTGGGCGGAAGACTGGCGGTAGGTCGCGGAGGTGACAATCAGCCGGTGCAGCTTTTTTGCGGACCAGCCGCCTTCCATGTAACGGGTGGCCAGCCAATCGAGCAGGTCGGGATGGCTGGGAGGTGTTCCCTGAATGCCGAAATCATTTTCGGTTTCAACCAGGGGCAACCCGAAGAATTGCCCCCAATGGCGGTTCACCTGCACGCGGGCGGTGAGCGGGTTGGACCGGCTGACCAACCACCGCGCCAGGTCCAGCCGATTTGGTTTGCGGGCCGGATCGGATGGATCCAACGGGGGAAGCACGGCGGGTGTTCCGGCATCCACCACCACGCCGGGGCGCGTGAAATCTCCACCCAGGAAGAGGCGGGTCTCCCGCGGGGTTGAACGCTCGGCCAGGACCAATGTGGTGATTGCCGGCTTTTCCACCTTTGGCTTGGCTTTTTTACCGTCCTTTTCCTTGGCCTCCGGCTGGTCCTTGGCCAGGATTGCCGGCACGAGCGTCAAAGAGGGCTCGTCCTGGTTGTTGAAGAATGCGAACAACCGATAGTATTCGCGCTGCGTGACGGGATCGAATTTGTGGTTGTGGCATTGGGCGCAGGCGATTGTCAGGCCCGTCCAGACTGAGCCGGTGGTGGCAACCCGATCAAATACCGATTCGATTCGGAACTGTTCCTTGTCCACCCCGCCTTCCTCGTTGATCTGCGTGTTGCGGTGGAAGCCAGTCGCCACCTTCTGTTCGGTGGTCGCACCGGGCAGCAGGTCTCCTGCCATTTGCTCGATGGTGAAACGGTCGAAGGGCATGTCGGCGTTCAGCGAACGGATCACCCAGTCGCGCCAGGGCCACATGCTGCGCGGGGCATCGATGGAATAGCCATTGCTGTCCGCGTAGCGCGCCTGATCCAACCAGACGCGCGCCCAGCGTTCGCCGTAGGAAGGATGGGCCAGAAGGTGATCCACCCATCGCTCGTAAGCAGTGGGCCCGTGCTCCTTGAGGAAGGAGCGGGCCACCTCAGGGTCGGGTGGCAATCCGGTGAGGTCCAGGGCAACACGACGCATCAGCGTCACCGGATCGGCCTCGGTGGAAGGCTTGATCTTTTCACGGTCGAGCCGTGCCAGCACGAAGGCATCGACAGGATTGCGAACCCATGCGGGGTTGCTCACCCCGGGAACGGCTGGATTGGCAATTGGCTGGAATGACCAATGTGATGCTTTCGCCACCTCCGCGGTGGCAGCGGAAGGCATCTTGGCCCCTTCAGTTATCCAGGCGCGGACCAACTCCACCTCTTGGGGGGTCAGGGGTTCACCTTTGGGAGGCATCCGTTTTTGGCCATTTCGGCCAAGGATGGAATCGAGCAGGCGGCTTGCTTCCGGCTTACCGGGTTCCAGGACAGGTCCGGAATCCCCGCCGGCCTTGAGCCCCGAGGGGGAATCGAGCCGCAGGTTGGCTCGCTGCTTTTCTGAACCATGGCACTGGAAACACCTGGTCTGGAACAGGTTTTGGACAGACGGGAAACGGTCCCCTTGGGCCCGTGATTCGCAGGTAGAAAAAAAGCCCATGGAAAGGAGGGCTGGGGCCAGAAATATGATCTGGAATCTGGAACCAAGCATCACTTGTCCGCCTTTAGAATCGCATTTATTAAATATATCTTTGATTTTCATCGAGCTTCATTAAAAATGTTGCTTACTTTCATCTGTGCAACTATCTTAGCCAACGCCTTTCTTTTTTAATCATATCTTCATTTGAGGCCCTCCCGCCATGAAAAAGAACCTTTCCCGCTCAGGTTTTACGCTGATCGAGCTATTGGTGGTGATCGCGATCATTGCCGTCTTGGTGGGGTTGCTGGTTCCGGCAGTGCAAAAGGTGCGTGACGCCGCCAGCCGGATGAGCTGCTCCAACAATCTGAAGCAACTGGGGATCGCCCTGCACAGCTTCGGCGACACCAATGGCAAGCTGCCCCCCTATGCCGGTTTGATTGGAACCTCCAACGGCAGCGCCCACTTCTTTCTGCTGCCGTTCATCGAACAGGATAATCTTTTCAAACAGGCCAACGGCAATTCCTTTGATGTGGCCACGGCCGTGGTGAAAACCTACGTCTGCCCGAGCGAGGTTTCAGTGCAGGGCGGCCAGTTCCCCTCCGGTCACCCGCGCGGTGCCCGCCTCGTTCGAAATGGCATCGGCTTCGGAGTGACCAATTACCCGGTCAACGCCGCGGTGTGCGATGGCAACCGCACCATCACCGGCGTCACCGATGGCACCTCCAACACGGTGGGCTTCACGGAACGGATGGCGGATTGCACCGGCCCCGATTTCCCCAAGGCAGGGGCCACCCCCAATCTTGGAACCGGATCCTTCACCTACTCCATCTGGGCGAGGGGTCAAAAAATCACCGCCACAGCGAACTGGCAGGACGGCGCCGGAGCCTGGAATCCCGCCACCGGCCCGCTGGGTGCGAACAACTCCTGGTGGGACATGCCCGCCTTTGACGTGCCGGTGACCACGGTTGGGCCCCGCAGTGATCCGAATTTCCGCCAGAACTGGAACGGCGGGGTGGTGAACCCCGGCTCCTTCCAGGTGGGCCCGAGGCCGAACGCCTGCGACTACCGGCGACTGCAGGGGCTGCACAGTACCGTGATGAATGTGACCCTGATGGATGGCAGTGTGCGTTCGCTCAGCGGGGGCATGACCGCGGTCACCTGGTTCAATGCCTGCCGCCCGGAGGATGGCTCAGTCCTTGGCGCCGACTGGTGATTGGGCCTTGGCCAAAGCCTCAGTAACACTCCAACCCCATAGGAATCCCAATGAATCGTCTCTTCACGGCCGCCGCGCTTGCGGCGGCCCTATGCCAAATCGGTTGTTCGGGCGAGAAGCCCACCACCCAGCTTTCCGGCAAGGTGACCTTCAAGGGCAAGCCCGTGCCCGCCGGGTACATCAATTTCATGCCGGATTCGACGAAAAAGGCCTATGGCGAAGTGCGCATGGTGCGTATCAAGGATGGCGCCTACGCCACGAAGGAGGGCAATGCCAACGGGATCTTCCCGGGCGACGCCCAGATCTTGATCACCGGGTTTGATGGCAAACCGCTGGATTACTATCCCGATGGCAAGCAAATCTTCAATCCCTGGCAAACCAACGGGGTGGTGCCCACCGGCAAGGGAACCCTGGATTTCTCGGTTCCGGATTCGGCCGCGGATAACCTGAAGATTGTGCCCACCGCCGACATCCCGGGCAGCACGGGCAAATAATCCGGCCACGGCTCTTTTTTCAGCGAGCCATGCCCCCGATAATGTGGGCATGGCTCGCTTCTTTTCCCCCAGCCGGCGCGGATTTTCCCTGTCCGCCCTGTCATGCGTTGGCAGCTTTGCCATTTCCGCTGGCGGAGAGAACGGTCCCGTGGCTGTGACCCGCTCCAGGAAGAAGCGGATCCGGGGGGTCCTTTCCTACCAGGTTCACTGCCCCAACATGGCGGCCAGCAAATGGTCGGTTTTTGCCGCCATCGCCCCCAATTCCCCGGGCCAGGACCAGACACGAACGCAGATGGTTCCCCAGCCTTCCGAGTCACGGGAGCAAAGCCCGGAAAACCGCGAAATCATCGGTTTGGTTCTGCCGGGCCAGGGGCCCACCGCCAACACGCTGTCCGTCAGCGTCACTTATGAGGCCACACTGTATTCGCGGGTGTTGAAGCCGATTGTTCCCAGCGACAAGGTACCGCCGGTGCAGCCATTGCGGCCTGTCGACCGGACCAACTATCTGGCCAGCCGGGGCGATATCAACCATGGCTCGGCCGAATTCGGGGCCTGGCTCACCCGTGAAAAGCTCCGCCGCGAAAAAGCCGAGCCAGACATCCCCTTCGCCGGGCGGGTTTACCGGCGCCTGAAGATGCTGTTCCAGTACGATTACCAGCCGCTGTCCAGCCGGGTGGCCACCCAGGTGTGCAAGGCCGGCAAGTCGGACTGCGGGGGCCTCTCCATCCTGTTTGTCTCGGTGATGCGGGCCAACGGCATTCCGGCCCGCGTCCTGTACGGGCGCTGGGCCACCTCGGCCGATCCCTCCAGCACCCTGGGCAAGACCCCCTACTACCAGTGGCATGTGAAAAGTGAATTCTTTGCCCGGGAGGCGGGCTGGGTCCCGGTGGATCTTTCCGGCGCCGTGGAGTCGGACAAGAAGGACCCCGAGAGTCTCGCCTATTTCGGCAACGACCCGGGTGACTTCATCACCTTCCACTTCAACCCGAACCTGGTGATCGACAGCGCCCTGTTTGGCCCCAAACCGGTGCACAACCTGCAGTATCCGATGTGGTGGTGGACGGGGCAGGGCAGCACGGATCCCAAGCGGATCACCGAGGGTTGGCAGGTGACCACTCAGCCCGCCTAGCCCAATCACGCGCGGTGGCGCCGCATCCGGAAAAGGACCCTGGCATGGCATCGCGGGCTTTTGACATCCGCCTGACGGCTCGCTGGGTGGCCCGCGGCCTTGCGGCGATTTTCACCCTGCTGTGGGGTTCGTTCTTCCTGCATCACCTGGGTGACTGGTACCTGCGGCCGGAAGGTTTTCCGCCGCTGTGGGTCACCGGCCTGATGGTGCTGCACTTTGGACTATTGGCCGGCCTGCTGTGCGGTTTTCGATGGGAACTGGCAGGAGGGCTGCTGGCGCTGGCCTCTGGCGTTACTTTTTTCTGCCTGATTGGGGCGTGGAAAATCTGGTTCTTGTGGGTACCCACCCTGATTCCCGCGCTGGTCTGGGTCTGGCTGGGCCTTTCACGGAATCCGGAAGCTACCACCTCCCAAGGCGCTAGCGGATCCAACTGAATTCCTGGCCGTTGACCAGCGCCCAGACCAGGTTGTCCCATGCCTGTTTTTTGTCGCGGGGGTTCCTGGCGGCGGACAGGTGTTCCAGGGCAAGCTTCCGTTTCCCCTCCGCGGGCTTGTGTCCCACGGCCCAGAGAAACAGCTCATCCACCTTCTCGCCATCGGGCCGGCTGTCCTTCGCCAGCAGGTCGGCCCTGGCCCCGGTGCGCGCGATCTTGGCCTGCACCTCCTCCGAGTTGAGCAGATGCAGCACCTGGGCCAGATTGGCCTCGGTCACCCGCTCGCACTCGCAGGGGCTCAGGCGTTGGGGGCGTCCGAAGACATCGAGGAAGTAGGAACTGAAGGACTCGTCCGGCAGCATGATCGCCCGTGTGGGCGCGAACTTGTCGGAGGGCAGCCCGTTGAACGAGGCCGGTGAGCCGGCCACCTGGTGCACCGCGTCGAACAGCACCTCCGCGTTCATCCGCTTCGGGTAGTAACGGGCGAAAGACTGCCTGTCGCTGGAATTGCCCTCCACGGGATCACTCGACAGACGATACACCCCGCTGGTGACGATGCGCCGGCAGAGGGCGCGCAGGCTGTAGCCATCCTCCACCACATGGCGGGCCAGCGCCTCCAGCAGTGCAGGGTTGCTGGGCGGGTTGGTCACCCGCATGTCATCCAGCGGCTCCACGATGCCGCGGTCGAAGAAATGCGCCCAGTAGCGGTTGGCCACCGCCTTGGCAAAAAACGGGTTCTTGGCATCCACCAGCCAGTCGGCGAGGAAGGCGCGCGGGTCCTCGTCGGGACCGGCGGAGACGGACTTGCCCTCAAGCGGGGTGGGCTGGACGGGTTTGTTGTCACGCTTGTTCAGCACCGTTCCGGTGGGACGGTTGTAGTAGAAGGATCTCTGCTGGTTGTTGTTCTGCTGGAGCGCCGACCGGGTCATGGCCGGCACATTCTTGCGTCCCAGGCGACCGAAGAAGGCGGCCAGGCCCCAGTAGTCATCCTGGCTCCATTTCTCGTAGGGGTGGTGGTGGCATTGGGCGCATTGCAGCCTGGTGCCCATGAAGACCTGGGCCAGGTTGTCGATCATCTGGTCGGGGGTGGCCAGGTCCTTGTACCAGACCGTGGCGGGGGCGCGCTCCTCGTCGCCCGTGGCCAGCAGGATCTCCCGGGTCATGCGGTCGTAGGGCATGTCGTCACGGATGGCCTCGAACAACCAGCGATGGAACGCGAAGGTGCCGAAGGCCCGCTCGGGCTGGTTGCCACGCTTCACGCGGAGGATATCCGCCCATTTACCAGCGAAGTAGTAGGCATGCTCGGGCCGGGAAAGCAGCTCGTCCGCCCAGCGGGCATCCTTCTGGGGGTTCTTGTCCTCGACGAACGAGGTCAGCTCATCGGGGGTGGGCAGGGTGCCGGTAAGGTCGAGGAAAAGCCGGCGGATGAACACCTCGTCACCGGCGCGCGGGGACGGGCTTATCCCCAGCTCCTTCCAACGCTCGAGGACCGCCCGGTCGATGGGTGTGGCGGCCGCATAATCCGGCGCGGTCCTCGACCCAAGGGGAACCCTGGCGCGGAACGCCTCCATCCTTCCGGAAAAACGGACCATGACGGCGGCCTCGCCGGTCGAACCGCCGGGACGCACCACGCCATCGGGGTCGACTCCTGCCACATTCGGGTCGTTCGACTCGTACTGGGCCATGCGGGTCACATCCTCCACGCGCCCGTCTGAGTAATGGGCCAGGGCCACAATCTGCTGGCGTGAATCCTTGCCCAGGATGTTCCAGCCGGGCACCACCTCCAGGCGTACCAGGGAGGCCTCATCCGGGGACGGCGGCTTGGCGCCGCCCGCGATCCAGCGGACCAGGATGTTGTGCTCGTCGCTGCCCGGCTCGATCTTGCGGCCGCCGCCATGGGCCACCAGCCCGGTGGCTTTCAGCACCAGGGGGGATTTCTCCGGGGCGTCCACGCAGATGCGGCGGCCGCGGTTCTCATGCACCAGTGTCAGGTGGTCGAGCGCCGGATCAAACCCCAAAAGGGACAGCCTGAATCCGTTTTGACCGCTGATCTTGCCGTGGCACCCGCCGGAGTTGCACCCGAAACGGGTCAGCACGGGGATGACCTGGTGGGTGAAGCTGACCGGGGCCGCCTGACCGCCGTCCCGCACCTCCACCGGCAGCGTGGCAGAAAGGCCCGCAGCCTCCACACGGACGGAACCGTCCCCGTTCCCGGCCGGGAAAATCCTCCCGATTCCCCGGATGGCAACGAAGCCCGCGCGGTCAGGCAAGAAGGCGGCCTTGTGGGTGAGGTCCTCCCGGGACCCGTCGGGCAGGACGCGGGTGACCAGGACCTGGGCGGACGCGTCGCGCCCGGCCAGACGAACCTTGCCGGGCAGGATCTCCAGCCTCGCGGTTTCGGCGGCCCAGGCCCGTTCGCCCAGGAGGGAGCCCAGACACAATGCCAGGGTGGCGACAGACACGGTGCGCATCAGGTGAACCCTCGCGAACAAAGCCAAAAACCGGCGGCGGGTGATGGAAACAAAAGGGCCGCGGGGAGTTCCCCGCGGCCGCAGAGGCCCGGCCGCCGGGGGTATGATCAGACCAGCTCGGTGATCAGGTTGCGGTCTTCCAGCAGGTGGACCGGGCGGCCGCTGCCGTTGGTGAAGGTCATGGCCGGGTCGATGCCCATGGCGTTGTAGAGGGTGGCCAACAGGTTGCTGGGCCGGTAGGGCCGGTCCTTGGGACGCTCGCCCCGCGCGGTGGAGGACCCGACCGCCTGTCCCATCTTCAATCCGCCACCCGCCACCAGGGCGGACATCACCGGCGACCAGTGGTCGCGCCCGGCGGTGCCGTTCACCTTGGGTGTGCGGCCGAATTCACCCCACATGACGACCGCCACATCATCGGCCATGCCGCGGTCGTGGAGATCCTGGACCAAATTTGCGATACCCCGGTCCACCAGTGGCAGCTGCCTCTTCAGGGTGGTGAAGTTGTTCGAGTGGGTGTCCCAACCGCCGATGGAAAGGGTCACGCAACCGACCCCGGCCTCCACCAGCCTTCGGGCGGTCAGGAAGGACTCCACCCCCTTGTAGCGCTCGCGGTTCTCCTTGGATTCCTTTTCCAGATTCAAGGCATCCCGGGCGACCCCGGAGGTGACCATGTCGAAGGCCTTGCCGGTGAAGGTGTCCAGGCCGGCCATCGTGCCCGAGGCATCGATGTCACGGCGAAGGTCGTCGAGACCTGCCAGGAGATTCTTGCGGGCGTCCAGGTTGGCGCCGGTGTTGGCCTGTGCCGCACGCAGGTTGGCCAAGCCGGGGCCGTTGGGCGTGAAGGGGCGGTGGGCCACTCCCAAAAATCCCGGTTCCGTGCCACGGCTCATTCCACGCAGGCTGACGAACGGGGGCACCGTGTCCTGCTGCCCGGCGCCACCCTGAAGGACGCGCACCTTGGAAAGGACCGAACCGAATGAGGGATGTTCCTGGGTTCGGTTGACCTGGTCACTGAAACCGGTCATGACCTGGGAATCGGAATGCTCATCCACGGCTACCAGCGAACGCACCACCGCCAGCTTGTCGAACATCTTGGCCTGCAGCGGGAAATGCTCGCAGATCTGCACGCCACCCACATTGGTGGAAACCGGCTTGAATTCGCCGCGGAACTCGACGGGAGCCTCGGGTTTCAGGTCATACATGTCCATGTGGGACGGGCCGCCCGGCAGGTAGACCAGGATGGCCGCCTTGGCCTTGCCGGATGGATTGCGGCTGGCCTGCCTTGGCTTGGAAATGTCGGCCGCCCTGCTTTTGGCGCGCAGCAGATCGGCCAGGGTCAACCCGGTACCCAGCGCCCCGATGCGGATGAAATCCCGCCGGCCCAGGCCATCACAGAATCCGCCGGATGCCGAAGAACCCCAGAGTGTCAGCATGGTACGCCTCGTGTTCGCGCCAGGAATTTGGGACTGTTATCAGGAGGAAGGCAGGCAGGAGGGCGATGCTTGGGGGGGAATTGGGCGGGCCCCAACAAGCTCCATCATCTTTTTAACCTTTTCTCATTCTTGATTCCAACCCTAAATCTCTCCAACAGGGAACTTTTTGGAATTCAGACCACCCAAATTCCTTCAGAATGGCAATCCTGAAGGAATTGGATTACCTTGGGTTGGATAGCCCGCCCTGACCAAAAAGTTCCAAACGATTCGGTTGAATATCGTTTTACCCGCCTTCCAGGTTGCCTAATCTGTCCGGTCGAGGGAGTCCCCATGCCAACCCAGCGGCTTGCGTTGGTCCTTTTCGCGTTCCTTGGCGCCTCGGAGACGAGGCTTTGGGCCCAGAATCCCGGCCAGGAGGCGAAGACGCTCCCCCTGGATCAGCCGCCGGTGCTGAACCGAATCTTCCCACCAGCTTTGACCCAGGGAAAAACCACCCGCCTGGAACTGCGTGGCAACGGTGTGGAGAACACCCAGGAACTGCTCGCCAGCCGGCAGGGTTTGGCTTTCAAGGTTCTGGCCCCCGAACCCCTGCCCCC
>CAWUOE010000007.1:0-24987 GCA_963923355.1 uncultured Gemmataceae bacterium
CTGACCAATCCGAACTGCTCATCGCCTCCGCCCATCGGGAGCAGGCCTCCATATCGCCCGTGGAGCGGGTGGAAGATTTGAAGCCCGATCCGGCAACCCGCTATTTCAGACGCCAGGCGGTCGAGAAATCCGTTCGCGCAACTTGGGAATCAGTGGTCAAGGCACATCAGGAGGGCATCGATGCCCAGCGCAAAAAAATGGCCATGGGCTCCAAGGCCCTTTCCCGTGTCGTCGATGCGGTGCGTGAACCATCCGTCCGGCAGCTATTCCCGGGCCTCGATGCGGTGTGCGAAAATCCACCTGCCCCGGCCGACCTGCCTGCAGCCCTGGCACGCATTCTTGCTGCCGGCCAAAAACAGCCACCCAACCCCTGACCCCAAGGAATCCCATGTCGAACAACGGGTTGGTTTGGCTGAATGTCCGTGGCAAGGTGGTGGGCCCCGTGGCCATCGAGGTGGTCCGCGCCAAAATCGCCCGGGGCGAGTTGCGTCCCGGCACACATTGGTCAACCGATCGCGTCACTTGGCGCGAACTGTCATCGCTGCCCGTTTCAGGACAATCCCCTCCCTCACAAGGCGCGCTCCCTTCCCTTGAGCAGCCGGCCGCCCAGCCTCCACCATCCACCACTGCCGATGAGCCGCCACCCATCCCTCCCGATCGTTGGCTTCCAGCCGCGTTGGCAATCGCCTTGTCCGCCCTGGCTTTCACCGCGCTGGTGGTGGCTGCCACGCTGCTGATCGCCCGGCCAGACCTCTTCAAACGTGAATCCAACCAGGGAGCCGTGGTCGCCAAGGCCCCCGCCGAGGACCCTCCCTGGGGAGCCGGAAACCCGGCAGAAGCACAACCGGCAGATCCCGCCCCCAAGCCACCCGGGCAACAGCCGCCCGAAAAAGCGGGCGCTGATCAGCCAGCCAATCCGCCTGAAAATGCTCCTGTTCCGGCCGACAAACCACCCCCACCCATGCCTGCCCCGGTCGATCCAAAACCGGAGGCTAAGCCTGAGCTCAAGGTGGAGGACATCGTCCGCAGGTGTGAGCCCTCCGTCGCCGTGCTCAAAAACGCCAAGGGCAGCGGCTCCGGCTTCTTGGTCGACACCAACCTCCTTGCCACCAACCAGCATGTCGCCGGCAATATCGGCGATCAGGTCCTCGTCCGCTTCCCGTCGGCACCGGGCCTGAAGGACAAGGAATACCGCGGAACCGTGGTGCGCTCCGACGAAGGCCGCGACCTCGCCCTCGTCCGCCTCCGCGAGGCCCCAGGGCCTCAGGCCCTCGAACTGGGTGACGAGAAAAGTCTCAAGAAAGGGCAGGACATCGTCGTCATCGGCAGCCCGGGCCTCGGCAATGCCGATGTCATCGAGAACGCTGTCCGCAAAGGGACCTACTCCACCACAAAAGATCTGCCACCCTTTGGCGAGGTTCTCGAATTGGGCGTGGCCATCAATCCCGGCAACTCCGGGGGGCCCGTGTTCGACCTGACCGGCAAGGTCATCGGCGTGGCGGTCGCCAAGGGCGCCATGGTCGAGGCCGTCGGCTTCGCGGTCCCCGTGGCCCAGTTGCGTGAAATGATCCGCAAACACAGGACCGGGGCGCGTTAAACTGCAGTGTCCCCTGGGGAAGGCAAATGTCCGAGGAACGAGACCCTAGACGCGTCGTCGCAGACATCCAACGCATGCTCGCCACCGCCGGCGAGGTGGAGAAGGTGCAGGTCCGCCGGCTGGCTGACGAGTACGCCGCCTGGATGCGCCACGCCAGCGACCGCCTCACCCGCTGCGGCGAATACCTGTCCCAGGGCCGCGGCACCGAGGCCGTTTACCTGGCCGAGCTTGACCCGCCCCTGCTCACCTGGCTGGGCGTGCTGTTCTTCCCGGAGCGCGACCAGTGGTCCCAGGTGGTGGAGCGCCTCGGTGCCCCCATGCCACGGCCCGGCCAGGATGTTCAGTCCATCGTACGCGGCATCAATGACGCCTACGACCGCGAGCAGGCCCTCGCCGAGGAGAAGCGCGCCTTCCGCCGCATGGTCCTGCAAAACCAGGCACCCGCCTCGCGCCTGGTCCAGGCCCGCCGTCTCATGGGTCTTGATCCCTCCAGTGCTTCCCTGCAGGAGAATGTTCGCGATCTCGAGCGCGACGAGCAGCGCCACCTGCTGGAACGCGCCCGGCGTAGTTCCAGCGCTGCCGAACTGGCGGAAATCCACGCGGTGCTTGCCGGCACCCCTTGGGTTGAATCACCCGGCGAGGCACTCCGCCGCGAAGTCGACGGCCTCTACGGTCGTGTTCGCTTCGCCCACCTCCAGAATGAATTGTCCCGACTTACCCGCAAGCTGGCCGATGCCCGCGCCAGAAAAGACCTGGCCGAGGTGATGCGCCTGCGACCCGAATGGGACAGGCTCTCCGCCGACATGGGCCTTGCCCCGGGCGACCCGCGCGCCCATTCCGGCCTCCGTGTGCTGGCATGGGCCGACCGCGAGCTGGCCGACACCGAGGAGGAACTCGGGTATGTCAACGCGCTCGATGAGCTTCAGTCCGCCATCGCCCGCCAGGCCGATGAGGCCGAGCTTTGGGACCTCTACTACCGCCTCGAGGCCTTCGGCCGGAAGGTGCCCCGAGAGGTGGAGCAGCGCTTCCAAATCCAGGTCGACCGCATCGATGAGCGTCGTCGCCGTCGCGAGATGGTCATCGTCTCCGCGGTGCTGGGGGTGGGTGCCACCGCCCTGGTCGGCTTCCTCGTCTGGCTGATCCGCCGCGCCGCCGGTTGAAAGGGTAACAATGTATTTCTTGCGACGACGCGGCATGATCACCGGCCCGCATGGCGTGGATCACCTGGAGCGCATGCGCGCCACCGGCCACCTGATGGCCGAGGACCAGCTTTCCGCGGATCGTCAGGTCTGGGTGTCCGCGGGTGATCTGCTTCCCGCCCTGTTCGGCCCGGTTCCTCCTCCGGTACCCGCGGGCAAACCTTCCAAAACCACCCCCGCCCCCACCGCTCGTGGCGAAACCGCCGGCACAAGCGATCAGTGGTCCTTTGTCGATCCGGTCACCCGCCAGCGCAAGGGTCCGTTGCCCGTCCGCGATCTGGCCACGCTGGCCAGGGCCCGCCAGATCCGGCGCTCCACACTGGTCTGGCAAGCGGGCATGCCCGATTGGATCCGTGCAGACCGCGCCCTGCCACACCTTTTCCCCGGTGGGGGTTTCCATTGGGGCGTCGCCATTCTGATCCTCGGCCTGGTGATCGGGGCCGGGCTGGCCGCCTGGCTGATTTATCTGGCCCTCCAGGGTTCTCCTTCCCCACCGCCAGCCGAGGGGGATTTCGGCGCGGGTCAAAACCGCTAAGAAAATGGCTCTGCATAGCGAGGTGTTGCCTTGGGTTTGTCCGCGCGATTGAAAGACAAGGTCGTCCTCATCACCGGCAGCACCACCGGCATCGGAGAGGCCATGGCCCGGCTCTTTATCTCCGAAGGGGCCCAAGTCGTCCTGCACGGCCTCGAGGCCGACCTCGGCGCCCGCCTTGCCGCCGAGTTGGGCTCCGCCACCACCTTCCTCCAGGGAGATCTGGCAGATCCCATGGTGCCCGGCCGTTTGGTCCAGGCTGCATTGCGGGCCTTCGGGAAGCTGGATTCGTTGGTCAACAATGCCGCTTGCACCGCCCGCGCCCACCTCGCCGATACCGACCCCGCTTTTTTCGACCGGGTCATTGCCGTCAACCTGCGGGCCCCCCTGCTGTTGATCCGCGAGGCGCTTCCCCAACTTCGCCAAGCCCGGGGCTCGGTGCTCAACATCGGCAGCGTGTTGGCTCATTGCGGCCAGTCCAACCTGCTGGCCTACTCCGTCAGCAAGGGCGGCCTGATGACACTCACACGCAACCTGGCTGATTCCCTCGGCCCCTGGGGCATCCGGGTCAATCAACTCAATGTCGGCTGGACCCTCACGCGCAACGAATATGCCGTCAAGGTGGCCGATGGGCTTCCCGCCAACTGGCCTGAAACCCTACCGGTCTCCGCCATCCCCTCCGGCCGCCTGTTGGCCCCCGATGACATCGCCCGTGCCGCCCTCTATTGGGTCAGCGACGAAAGCCGGCCCATCACCGGCACCGTGGCCGATTGCGAACAATATCCCATGATCGGCCGAATCCCCAATCAGGAAGGTTCAAACCCCAAACCCTGATCGCATTTCTGGAATTATCCGATGCAAGCTCCCATTCACCGCCGTGATTTTGTCACCACCTCCCTGACCGCTGCCAGCACCGGACTGGTATCCGGTCTGGAGAACCGTCCCATCCGCGTGGTGGTCTGGGATGAACGCCAACCTTTGCAAAAACAGGCCTATGATAATTTTCTCGGCAACGAAATCGCCAAACACCTGAAAACCAGAGCCGGCATCGAGTTGACCTCGGTCTCGTTGGAAGACGATGAGCGCGGCACCTCGCCAGCCTACCTGCGCCCTTGCGATGTGCTCATCTGGTGGGGCCATGTCCGCCAGGCCGAAATCACCCCGCAAATGGCAAAGCCAATCCTCCAGCGCATCAAGGAGGGAACCCTGGCGCTAATCGCCCTCCACTCGGCGCACTGGGCCACACCCTTTGTAGAAGCCATGTACGATCGCACCCGTTCGGACGCTGAATCCGCTTTGAAAAACTCCGGCAAACCGGTCGAAATCACTTATGTCGATCCTCCCAAACGCTACACCACCCCCAAGTTAGAGGATCGCCCAACCCCCTACACTGAGGTCCGCAAGTTTCCCGATGGCTCGCTGAAAGCCAGGGTACACCTGCCCTGGTGCTGTTTCCCCGCCTACCGCAATGATGGCAAGCCCAGCCAGATCCAGGTGCTGAAACCAGACCACCCCATCACCCGCGGCTTGCCAGCCACCTTCGAACTGCCGCAAACCGAGATGTACTGCGAAACCTTCCATGTCCCCGAGCCGGACGAGGTCTTCCTTGAGGAACGCTGGGCCACCGGCGAATGGTTCCGTTCGGGCTGCCTCTGGAACATTGGCAAGGGCAAGGTTCTCTACCTGCGGCCCGGCCACGAGACCTTCCCCATATTTAAGAACAAGTACATGCTCCAACTTCTGGAAAACGCCGTCCGCCACCTCGCGCCCCGGGGAACCTGATACCCATGGCCTGCAGTCAGGACTTCATCGAGGGGCGCGACTACACCGTGGAGAACGGTAAGTTCGTCTTCACCGCCCAGTACCTGCGCAACCGGGGCTACTGCTGCGAAAGCGGCTGCCGCAATTGCCCCTGGGGTTTCCAGCCCACCAAAGGGGACCTACCAAAACCAGACAACCAAAAGAAAGATAACGGTGAAGGCTGATGGACGAGTGCGTGCGCTGCGGCGAGGACGAGATCGGGTTCGCCGAGTTGGTCGGCCGCTTCGAGGCCGCCTTCAATTCCATTGAGCAGTTGCTCCGCTCGCGCCACGGCGAGGACAACCGCATTTCCTTCGTTCAGTTGCTCGAGATGGAATGGCCCGGCCGCCAGGCCAAAAATGCCGTCTACCGGGACCTGCGCCGCTTCGCCGATCTGCGCAACACGCTCATCCACAACCGCATCGACCGTGAACACGATTTCGCCATCCCCACCCCACGCACCGTCTTCCGCATCGAGTCCATCCTCAATGACCTGGGTGAGGTCAAGCTGGCTATCCCGCTGTTCCAGCGTCAGGTGGAAACCCTGCAGACAACCGACACGCTCGAGCAGGTCCTCAACCGCATCAACCAGACCGGCATCACCCAGTTCCCCGTCTACGCCGAAGACACCTTCGCCGGAGTACTCACACGCCGCGGCATCCTCAAGTGGCTCGCCTCCGTCGGCCTCAACCACAGCTCCGATTGCGCCGGCCTCCGCTCCGTGCCGGTGGGTGTACTGCTGCAAAGCGAGGAACACCCCGAGAACCACCGCTTCATCCCGCGCAATACCCCTCTGATGAAGATGGGCGAGATGATCGACCACCACCCCCGCCTGGAATCCCTGCTCATCACCCAAAACGGCAAACCCACCGAAAAACTCCTCGGCATCGCCAACCGCCTCGATATCCACGCGGCAATCTAGCAATCTTCTAATCGTTTCTCGGGTGGTCGCTCCTTCCAAAAGGAAAGGCCTTCCTTCTTGGCATCCACCTCAACCCGATGCATAACTGCCAGTTACCTTACCCCTAAAAGCAAAAGGCCCGTGACTCTGTCACGGGCCCTGGAAGAAAGTCATTGGCTTGCCTCAGCCTACTGCCCCCGCGAAACCGTCCCCTTCTTTGTGGACATCGCAATGGGCGCCTCGAACGGCAGCGGCCGGCCCGCCACCACCATATCCCGCTCGTGCAGCATGTCGCGCACTTGGCGGTACGCCGCGAAACTGTCCGGATAGATGCAGAAGGTCACCGCGCTCTCCTTCGCGTCCAGATTGTCCACAATCCGGCGGAAAGCGCTTCCCTCTTTCATCGCCTGCTCCAGCGGCTCGCCCCGCTTCGGATCCAGCGGCAGCACTTCCCACCCGGTCAATCCGTAACGGAAACTGGCACGGTCGTCCGGCTTGCCCGCTTCACCCAACAGTCCCGGCGGACGCTCCCGCTCGATGGTGTATTTCAGCCGGAAAGCTCCTATAGGCGACGTGGTACCCTCCATCACCCATTGGTTCTGCAGCACTTCGCCAGCCTTCCGCAAGGACTCCTGCACCTCATCCAGCATTGAACCGATGTCGATCGCCGCGATACGGTTCTCCCGAATCTCGAAGATGATCTCCTCGCTTTGCACCGTCTGGCTGATCGGCGTCCGCCACCGGTGCACCTTCCCGGGTTTGGTGTTCTTCCCCAGATACTCAATCTGGTCCCGCGCCTTGCTGATCCGCTCGGTCAGTTCGTCCAGTTTCTTCGAGGGCTTGTGCGGTTCGGGCATCACCTCCTCGATTGCAGGGGCCGTATCGGCCGATTTCACAGAAACCAGGGCCTTCTTTTCGCTTTCCAGCTTCTCCAGCTCAGCACGGGCCCGTGCGTTCTCGCTTTCCAGCCGGGTCCGTTCCAGCCGGGTCCCGGCCAATTCCTCCAGCCTTCTCGCCAGCATCGATTTGGCCTGCGCCAGTTTCCCCTCTTCCTCGCGGATCCTCCCGGCTAGCGGGTTTTCCGGAGGGGGACTCTTCTGGGCCATTTGTTGCACCTGCTCCACAGGTGGCGCGAAGGGCAATTCAATCTTGTCACCCTTGTAGCTGCGCGCACCGGCCCAAGCCACCAGGATCAACCGCAGAATGATGCCCACCACGTTCGCCACGACATCCAAGAAGGAGTCAAAGCTGAACTGTTCCGCCTGCGGTGGTTTTCTGCGGCGCCTGTACATGGTTGGTCCGGTTCCCTCCCCCTCTGGTTCAAGTCCTCACTGGCTGGACAACGCTTCCCGCAAATCCTTGGCATTGTTGACTGTCTGCTGACGGCTGTGCACAGGCCAGGTGGCAACAATTGGATACAGGCTGTGGTAAGCCCGCATGCCGTCAGGCCAGACCAGGAAACGCACCTGGATGAAAGAGGTTGTCCCCGCCGCCCGGTCCAGCGTCCGCCGGCGTTCCACCCGCTCCTTCAATTCCTGAAGCAGCGGGTTGCTCTCCTCCGGCTGGCTCACCATCTGCCGTGTGAATTTCTTGCCGCCAGGGTGCAAAATCACCCCCTCGGCGGTGCACTCCACGTACTGCGTCAGTTCCCGCCCGCCGGTCAGGCGCGCCATCTTCAAGGGCCTAGGCGCCCTGGGCTTCTCCTCGGCCACTGGTGGCAACGGCACATTCAACCGGCTCAGCGCTTCCATGGCCGGGTCATCCGTGGCGAATCCGTCGCCACTCGCACCCGAAGGCTTGGGCAACTTCGCGGGAACAGGCTCCTCCACCTTCTCCTGCGGATTCAGATTGACGGATAAACCTCCTCCCGGACTACTATTCCCACCCCCGGCCGAACCCAGATTCACACTGGGTGACGGCGGAGGCCCGTCAATCGGCGGCAAGGTCCCGGGAGTTCCAGCGGCGCCATTGCCAGGCGTCCCGGCTCCTCCCGCTCCGCCTGAGGCGGATGGGGCCCCCGGGCTTCCCGCCCCACTTGCACCGCTGGTACCGGTCATCCCTGCGCCCGTACCCGCTGGCGACCCTTCCCCCGCACCGGGTCCGTTTGTGCCCATGCCAGCGCCGCCTGCGGTAACTCCTGATGCACCGCCTGCCGCGGAGGGGCTGCCGCCAACGGACCCTGACAAGCCGCCAACTCCACCAGCCCCATGCGCCCCCGGTACAACCGCACCGCCTGAAACACCATCCCCGCTGCCGGGCAAGGCACCCGGCAAGCCCCCGAAACTCCCGGGCGCCGTCAATCCCGTGGCACCCAAGGCAGGGGCCGTGGGTCCCGGTATCCGCTGGGGTGTTGGCACCACACCTGGGATTGAACCATCGGGATTCGCTCCACCTGATCCGCCCCCGGGCAATCCTGGAATTCCCAAGCCGGCACCCGGCCCTGGCAAACTTACAGCACCGCCACCAAGGCCTCCGTGGCCTGATCCACCCGGTATCCCTTGTCCTTGGCCCGACGCCAACAAGCCACCGCCACCGTTATGTGGCCCGTTACCACCCAAGCCTCCTGGCCCGCCAGTTACCGTGCCGGAGTTCGAGCCATTCATGCCACCCGGAAGACCACCACCCGTTTCCGGAATTCCAGATGCTGGACCATTGGCACCAGCGCTCCCCCCTCCAGGTCCGGTCGCAAAGCCGTTGCTTGCCAGACCGGGTCCCCCACCGCCAATGCCTCCCGGTCCCATACCTAGACCGGCCGTGCCTGCTCCATTCCCTGGGCCAGAAATTCCGGGCGGGCCATTGCTACTAACGCCAAAGCCCAAGCCGCCCCCGCCAGTGCCATCGGAACCAATGCCGGACCGGAATCCGCGTGCCCCGCCCGCTCCACCTGCGGGGCCGGAAGCACCCAGGCTACCTGGCAATGCTCCAGGGATTCCACCAGACACCCCACCCCCGGTACCCGGTGCCAGCGTTCCCCCCGGCTGAAAACCACGCTCGCCGGCTGGTATTCCACGGCTTCCCGAAACACCTCCCACCGGCCCCGAAAGACCGGAGCCAAAGCCGCTGTTGCCGGCCGTTGCCGTGTGGGCATGGTTATTGGCCAAGGGACCCTTGTCTGGTGGCAGAGTCTCGGGACCTTCCAGGGGGAAATCCAGTTCCCAGTCCTGGTCGATCAGCTCGTACCCGAAATCCACCGCCTGCCCCTTCATCGCCACCTGGAACTGGTAGTAGGTGCTGATCCCGTCCGGCCGCACCAGCAGCATCAAAAACGGCCGCGGATGCGGGGGCAGGCCCGCCGCCACATAGCGCTGGTTCTGCGCCCGGGCCCGGTCCTCGATCTGCACCATCAACCCCATGCGCGGATCAGCCGGATCCACGGCGAACCTGTCAGGGTGGAAGATCAGCTTGTTCCAAGTGCATTCCACATAGATCGGACGCTTGTCCTCGCCCCGCTTGCCCTTGTAGGGCACAATGCTGAAGGTCTGGGCGCTCTTCTCCTTCTTCTCCTCGGCCTGCTTCAACACTTTTTCAAGACCCGTCAACTCCGCGGAAAGCCGGTCCAGTCGCTCTGCCTCGACCTTGCGTTCCTCCTCCAAAGTTTGGCGCGCCTTCTCCAAGGCAGCCTTCCGCTCAGCCCGCTGTCTCTCCTTGTCCAGTCGCTCGCGCTGCGCCTGGTCCAAGCCGGCCCGCAAGGCTTTCATCTCATCCAGTGCCCTCTCACGGTCTTTGGCGGCCGCCCAAGTGGCATCCCGCAATCTGCGCACCCGCTCCGCCTCAACCGATTGTTCCCGTCCGGCCTCGACACCCTTGCTTTTCACCTGCTCCGCTTGGCTACCCAGGTCCCGAAGGCGCTGCTCCCCCTCCTGTCTCAACGTGCGGAGCTGCTCCTCCCGCTCCGCCTCCGACCGGGCGTTCTCCTCCGCCACCAGGGCCTGCGCTTTCTTCCAGCGCTCCTCCTCCTGGCGGGCCACTTCCACTGCCGCCTGCAGGTTCCGTTGGCGCGCCGCCCGCTTCGCCCTCTGGTCAAACACCATCAAAAGCATGATCAGCGACCCCATGGCGCACAGCAGCACCGCGAGGAACGGGAAGGTGGAGACAGTCAGTTTTGCCCTGCTGCGTCGCATGCGGCCCTGTCAGCGATCCTCCGTGATGGGTTAAACCCGCCCAGCCCAGGCGGCGATGGATCGTTACTTAGGCTGCCCGGCCCGATTCTTCGGCTCCCGTCCGGGGTACCGCGGGGACCGACCGTCCGCGCGCCGCCTGCCCGGCCAGCAGGTGCGCCGCCGCCGTCAGCGTGTGCAGGGTCTCCTCCAGCGCGGCCGAACCGGCCACCGCGTGCAGGCTTTCTGTCGCTTGTTTTTGCAGGTCCCGCAGGGTGAGGGCTTCCCGTGTCACGCTTCCCAGCGCCTCCATCGGTGCCGCCAGCCTTTCGCCCAAACGTTGCTCGATCCCTGTCAGGGTGTTCTGCTGCGTCGTGGCCGTGGCGGCCAGTTGGCCCGCCATGGCCCCCAGAGCCTGCCGCCATTCCTCCCGGTGGATGGCAGCCTGCTGCTCCAGCGCCTCCACACGGCGGGTGAACGCCTCCAGATGGCCGGCCAGCGCCTTCTCCAGCCCCTTGCCCATCCCCTCGGCGATGTTCTGGCCCAGGCTCAACAGGGCACCACCCGACCGTTCCACCACCTGGCCCCAGGCCGCCGCCTGCTGTTCAGCCTGCTTCTGGACGCTTTCCGCCAGCTTCCTCACCACCGCGTCGATGCCCTCCACCAGCTTTCCAGCCGGGTCGTTTCCGTGGCGTGTGAATCGGTGGGCCAGCGTGTCCTCCACCTGGGAGTCGATGGCCGAAAGCAGGCGCGCCTCCGACCGCTCCAGGTTCGAGGCGACAAACATCAGCACCATCGTCAAAGCCAGCGCCAAAGCCGTCGAGTCGAAGGCCAGGGCCAGGCCGTCGGTCACGCTGCTCAAAGATTCCTCCAGCACCTCCGGTGTCACGCCCGCGATGGCTCCGGTGATGCCTAATACAGTTCCCAAAAATCCTAAAATGGGGATCGCCCAGGTGATGAACCGGGTCAGCGCGTAGCTTCCCTCCAGGGCCATGGCGTCCGTGTCGGCCAGTTGCCGCAACTGGTCGTCCAGATCCTGCGCGCTCTTGCGCCGATGAACGAAATCCAGGGCGCCCGCCAGCCGCCGCCCGACGAAACTCTCACGCCAGGCTGCCGGTTGGTTCCTCAATTGCCGGGCCAAGTCCCCCGCCAGGGCGGGATCGGCCGAACCGGGCGCAACCTGTCCAAGGGGCACTTCTGCCAATGCGGTACGCTCCTGGCGCAGCCCCACCATCCGGCCAAGGTAAGCGCCCAGACCCAGGCAAAAGAGCGCCAGTTCCACCATCTCCACCGGATGGCTCAAATACCGGTTCAGGGTTTCCCCACCCACCGGGCTGAATTTCGCTCCCGCGTACAGCACCCCGAACAGCGGCACTCCAAAAAGGAAGGCAGCCTTGAAGGGCTCCAGGGTCCAAACTGACCCGCGTACAGGGACATGCGAATTACCGCCCGCTTCTGGCAGCCTGTTTCCCAAATCCATCTGATCAGCCATCGCTATCACCTCCAGCCATAACCCCAAGCTGAATCAAAACTTGGAGCATGCCGAAGCCGCCTCCACCACCCCGGTCAAACGAGGCGGTATCATCGGCATCGGCCCTCAAAGGGTCGGCACAATACTCAAATCCCCCATAAACGCCAGAGCAGGTAAAATCGGAAAAATGGGCACGATGGCAAAAGGCCCATATACCTGAAGATTCTTTAAGGTTCGAAACCCACAGACTCTAGCCCGGTTGGTACCATGGATGTTCTGGTTTTTTGGTACTGGGCCTCAGGACTAACCTTCACGAGGGAATGGGATGGAACCCGCCTGCCCCCATCAGGCCGGCTTTGGCAATCGTCGCCTCCTTCCCTTGGCGTGCACGGCGGGCTTGGCCTGTTTGCTGGGTATGGTTGGTTGTGGCGTCAACGAGTACCTCGATGCCTCCAGGCAAACATGGGCCACCCTCAAGCAGTTTGATGAGGACCAGAAAAAACTAGGTGGCCCCGCGGAAATCCCCGTCATGGAGCGCCAAGTCGCTCAGGGAACCGTCAAGGGGCCACTGCTGGAAATCTGCTTTCGCCCTCCCGCCGGTTTCAACAAGGCGCCCACACTCCTGACCCCGCCCAATCAGCCCCTGAAGGTGCTTCAGTACACCTCGGCGGACGGAAAGCCATCCGGCGGCGTGGCCGGCATGTGGCTGGTGGTCCAACCGGGCCGTGGCTCGGACGGGCTCAAAAAAGAATTGGCAAAGTCGCAAATTTTCTCGCTGGGCGAGGGGGTCTGGGACAAAACCACCCTGAAGGCGGCAGGCACCAAGGGCGTGCTGAACGCCGAATGGTTCAAACCTGTCAACAAGCCCGCGCAGCCTGCCACCACGCCTGTCGCACCCGCTCCTGCAAACCCTCCCACCAAAGGCAAAGCTCCGGCGCCAACACCCAAGGCCGCTCCCGTCGCGCCAGCCTTGCCACCGGCTGTCGCATTCCTCATTCCCTACGAGCATCCTCAAGAGCCCGCATCCATCGCCCTGGTCTATCAACCGGTCGCCGGCATGGAACCTGCCGCGCGGGACTTGGCCATGCGCAGCGCCGCAACCGCACGCACCTTGGCCGCCGCGGCGTCGGAGCGGGCGCGGCTGAATCGGAAAAAGGCGGCACCTGGCAAGGGTGGACCACCCCCGGGGGCGCCCGGCACAGCCGCGGTGCCAGGGAATGATCCAGCCGCGGGGAGCCCCCGGCCATGACTCTGGCCGATGGCACAACCGCACCACCGGATTCCCGGGGCCCTTCCGTTCGCCTGGCGCATTTTTCCGATGTGCATGTCTGCCTTCCCAAATACCGCTTCGGCATGCGCGACCTGTTCAGCAAACGCACCGCCGGCTGGGTGAATCTTCGCCTACTCGGCCGCGCCCACCGCTTCCGCCACGCCGAGCGCACCCTCCGCGCGCTCGCGCTCGATCTTGACCAGCGCCAGCCCGACCACCGGGTTTTCTCAGGCGATGCCAGTTGCCTGGGTTTCGATGAGGAGTTCCTCGAGGCTGCCGATATCCTCGGGACCCACCGCTCCCCGGGCATCGCGGTCCCTGGCAATCACGATCACCTGCTGTCCCGCACCGTGAGGGCGGGCATGTTCGAGCGCCGCTTCAGCCCCTGGCAGCAGGGCCTCCGTCTCAGCGATTCCATCTATCCCTTCGCCCAGCGTGTCGGGCCCCTCTGGCTGGTGGCCGTCAACTCCAGCAAGCCCAACACCCTGCCTTGGGACGCCACCGGCGCCGTTGGAAACGACCAGCTCGACCGGCTCACCCGGCTTCTGGACCGCCTGGAGGGCGGACTCCGCGTCCTCGTCACCCACTACCCCGTCCGACTCCACAATGGCAAACCGGAATGGCGCACTCGAAGACTCCGCGACCTGGAGAAGCTGGTGCGCGTCGCCGAGGAAGGTGGCGTCGCCCTCTGGATGCATGGTCACCGCCACCTGGCCTACCACCACCGGGCGGGGGATGGCCTCCCGTTTGCCGTGGTCTGCGCCGGCAGCGCCACCCAGACGGGCCGTTGGTCCTATGGCGAATACACCATCCAGAGTAACCGCCTCTCGGCGCGCCGAAGGCTTTACTCCCCCGCAGACGACCTCTTCGTCCCGGGCGAATCCTTCACGCTGGAACTGCCACGCGGCCTCGAACCCTCGGTCGTTTCCATCTGAGGTGGGGGGACCCTGCACCTTCGCCATGAACACAGCCGACCCGCCTGACCCCTTGGTGTTGCCCATCGTCCGCGGTCGACCGCCACGGTCGCTGTGGATCCTCGCTTGGGCGGCGGCACTGGCGGCAGTCGCCGCCCTACTGGTGCATGCCCCTCGGGATCAGTCCCCCGTTACTCTCCTCATCGCGGACCTCAGCCAATCCATGCGTGCAGGCTCGCCCCCGCGGTACATCGTGGCAGCCCAGGCCATGGAGGGTTTGGCCTCCCGCGTGGCCGGCAAGATTGGCCTCATCTGCTGCGCCTCCGGCGCCCGATTGGCTTCACCCCCCTCCTTGGACCGCGAAAAACTACTGCAAACCCTCGGCCAACTCCGTCAGGAGGCCGCCCGACCGGAACTCATCCCGGCACCAAGTGCACTCTCCGGCACACGCTTGGCCGGGGGCCTGCGCATGGCCCATGAAATGCTTTCCCACACAACCGGTCCACGCAACGTCATCCTGTTCAGTGACGGGGATGATCCAGTTCCCGATGACACCGCTGCTTTGGAGGCAGCCCGTTTGGCCGCAATCGGCGTCAAACTCCACGTGGTTCAGGTTGGCACTCCGGGCTTAGCCGAATCCATTCCCATGACCCCGGGGGATTTCCTTCTGTGGCAAGGCAGACCCGTGCAATCCACCGTGGGACTCCCATACCTGCAGTCGATCGCCACCGCCGCTGGAACCGCACTGACCACACGGTGGCAAACCATAGATTGCTCACCCAGCCATCCCTGGCATCTGCAATCCCTCTGTCTTCTTGCTTCGCTCTTGCTCTGGCTCGGTTTCCTCACGGCTTCAAGTATGCCCACCCGTCCGATCTCGGCGGTCCCCTTGGCACTCCTGATCCTGGCCATTTCCTCCTGCCAAGGTGAACCAAATTCCGTTCCTACCGCCAAGGGCCTGCTCCGGCAGGCCGCGGCCCTCCCACCCACCAACCTGTCCCGCGCTGCTATCGCCCGAGAGGCGGAAAAAATGGCCCGCCAGGAAACACCATCCCCCACATCCACACTGGACTTGCTAGAGGCCCTGATCCTCGCAGGCGAATCAGTCCCCATGGACCGCCAAGCCCTGTTGGCAGCCCAGGAACTGGCGCTGGAGTCCGAAACGCTGCTGAAAGATCGCCTAACCCCAGTCTTGGCGCGTATCCGTCTGCGTCTTGCCCAATGCAAGCCGGACCCCACCACACAGCAACAGGCCAGTGGTGATCTCCAACCGGGAGAGTCCCAAGGCAATACCGGTGACCCCGGCAGTACTCGTTTCTCCACAGAACCTTCCCCCTTGGGCAAGCCCGGCAAACCCCTTTCCCAACCAACAGGTTCGATGGCCGAGGCGGCGTTGCCCGGGCCCGGTCGTCTGCCGGTCTTGCTGGATGACAGCCGGGCCCAACCGTTGACTCCGGCCGAGGCGGAAGGATTGCTGCGCGCCGCAAGCCGGTGGCGACAGAACAGGGAATCGGTCCAAAGGGCTTGGGAGCGGCCAGCCACAGGGGTCCCAGACTGGTGAACCTCCTCTTGCTACTGCTGGCATGGCAACCGGTTCCGGGTGACATCACACTCACTGCCTCGGCAGACCGCGCGTTCCTTTTTCCTGGGCAAACCGTCACCATCACAGCGCACCTGCATTCCGAATCACCTCTGGAAGCCAAAGCCTGGCCAACCGTGCGCTGGTCAGCCACCCCGGATCCGAACCTGTGGCAAATGGAAGAACCATCGGTTTCCATCGGCACCCAAGATGCCCGAACCACCTGGCGCCTGACTGCTCTGAAACCCGGCCTCTGGCAACCACCCGACCTTGCCTGCGACTACCAACGTGGCGACATCCCTTTCCCCTCGGCGGCCCGGACCTTGCGCCTCGCCGCCCTGCCCCCGGTGGAGGTGCGGGAACAGGCGGCCCAGTCTTCCAACCAACTCACCAGCATTCTCGCGCAGGGCGATCCCCCTCCGCTTCCCATCCCGGTGCGTGTCGGCATCACTCTCACGCGTCTGGCATGGGTGGCTCCCCCGGTGGTCTGCCTGCTGTGGGCGGTCACCACCTGGCTGAACTGGCCCCGGGACCCCGATGCCCGCAAGGCTCGTTGGCGCCACTGGTTGGAAAGGACCGGCCTACCCCCCGGTCGGCACACCGTCGAGGGGATCACGAATCACCTTCTTGCCAAAGGCTGGAGACAGTCCAAAATCAACCAGATCCTCGCCTCCTGGGAACACCCGGTGGAGTCACACCCACTCCCCCATCCCTGCGGTTCATCCCTGTTGGCAATGGCGCTCGCCGGCCTCCTCGGCATCGTGATAGGGGCATCCTTCTCCGCTCATTGGTTGCCTTGGGTATCCCCCCAGGCCAAAGCCGAACTGGCAAAGGCCGATCAATTGTGGCGCGAGGGGGACTTTGCGGCTGCCAGGAAAATCTATACTTGGAGATGGATGAAACACGAACCCGAAGCCATCCAGCGCCTCGTTTTGGCTGGTGACATCGACTGGAACCTTTATCCCCGGAACTTCTTCCTGCACAGCCTGACCTGGTTGTCAGCCTGGGTGGCGGTCGCGATAATGGGGCGGTGGTGGTTTCTCGTGCCGGCCTTGATCCTCTGGGCCTTCTGGGCATAGAGCAATGAACGGAGCTTAAATGCCTTTGAAACTGTCCGACCTGCGCGATGCTCTCGCCCAAAATCCAGACGCTTCCCTGCATTTTCTTCTGCCCGATGGCGACATGGTGCCCGCCCATTTCCACATCACCGAGGTGGGCCGGGTACGGAAAGATTTCATAGACTGCGGCGGCACCGTCCGCTCTAGCACCACCTGCCTGCTGCAGGTCTGGGTGGCCCGCGATCTCGATCACCGGCTGAAGGCCGCCAAGCTGTCCGGCATCCTGAAAGCCGGCGAACCCCTTTTGGGAACAGAAGACTTGCCGGTCGAAGTGGAATACGAGGGGGCCACCATATCCCAATACCCGCTCACCGAGGTGGAAATCACCCCGGCCGGCCTCCTGCTCCACCTCGGCGCCAAGCACACCGCCTGCCTGGCACCAGATCGCTGCGGTATCCCCCTGGACGAGTCGCCCAAGGCGGACGAGGGATCCTGCTGCGGCCCCAAGGGCTGCTGTTAACCCCAGGCTTTCACCTGGTCTAAGCCCGCGGCTTTAGATCGGCTGCGGCATGTTCCTGAACACCCTCGCGAGCGATCAGGCGGGGCTTGAATTCACCCGGGGCGATCCGGTTGAGCTGGTTGTGCACCCGCTGCCGCATCTCGCAGGCCAGATCGGCCACCTCGTTCAGTTCCTCGGGCGTCATCACCCCGTCCGGGTAGATCATCTTGACCAGGCCGCTGCCCACGCGCTCCACCGCGTTCTGGTCGCGCTTCGTCATGCCAGCCTGGTATTTCACCGAGCGCAATCGATCCTTGTGGTCCTCATCGCGCAGCTTCACCAGCAGCTCGCCGAAGTAATCGGTCACAAAGCCCACCCCCTTGGCCAGCGAGGTTGGGCTGATCTTCGGCATCTCCCAACCCGGCAGATAGGCGTGCACGCGGTCATGAAACGCCGTGTCTTGCAGCTCCTTGGGCAATGGCTCCAGCAGGTGGCGGTATTTGCTGGCAGGCTGACCGTCCGTCACATCCAGGTTGCCCCCCAGCACGATGCTGGCGTCCGAGGTGAACTGTAGCGACCCGCGCGAGAAGTTCCCACTCTCCATGAAGTCCTTCAGCGTGCTGATGGTCGTCCCCTCGTCGCCGAATTCAGTGTGGGCGATCTCGTCGAACACCACCACCTTGCGCGTGCCCAGGATCCCCACGCTCTTTGTCGCCAGGTTCACAAACAGGTTCGCCGGGCTGGTCTTGCCACCGGACACCACGAACACACGGGGGGAGAGGTTGCGCAACAAAAAGGTCTTGCCGGTTTGCCGGGGTCCCAGCTCCAGCAAGTTGATGTTCCTTTCCACCAGCGGCGCCAATCGCGCGAACAGTAGCAGTTTCTGCCGCCGCGTCGGGTAGGCGTCGGGCTGGTAGCCCACCGAGGTGCACAGCAGGTTCAGCCATTCGTCCGTGGTGAATTTCTTCCGGCTCTCCTTGTGCGCCGCCAGGTCCGGTGGCCCCACCTGGAACGGCGTGAACGCGGTCATCTCGATCGGGCGTTGCGCGTCGGTCTCCGGCGTGAAACGTAGTTTCACCGTGCCCCACAGCCCGCCCAGCAGCAGGCCCACATGCTGGTTCAGCAGCTCCGCCGGCACCCGCACCTTGTCCTCGCTCAGCGCCGGCACCCGTGCCAGCCGCTGCTGGTTCTTCAAGTCCACCCGGGCTTCCACATTGTCGATGATCACCACCTCGCCGGTGCTCATCAGCTTGTTGCGCAACAGTTGCCCCTCATCCTGGCTGGGCAACAACTGCTTGATGCGGGACTGCATCCGCGCCAGATCGTCCGCGTGGGTCTCGATCTTCACATACTTGGCCAGCAGGTACTCGCTGACATAGCGCGGGATTTTGTCAAACACCGTCTGCTGGGCCAGTTGCTTCACCACCACCTTGTCGCCCAGGTTCTGCATCGCCTTCCGGTCGAGTTCCGTCAGCGCAAAGTCTTCCAGTCCCGCCATGGTTCCACTCTCCCCGAAAGGCCTGACCTTCCAATCCCAAAGAATTGGGCACAAACCCTCACCTTAGAAGGTGATGCACACACCCGGAACACCCCGGCCAACCTTTGCTGGCTGGTAACCTCGGTCCCCGCCCGCATTTTCGGCACCGGCCATCCACCTGAAACCTGTGGATGTGGCTAAGGTAAAGTTAGGATACAGGCCTCTTACTGGGGATGAACCCATAAGGCTCATCATTTCTTAATCAGTTGGATATTCGCCCATGCTATCCATTTTGTCGGTCCTTACTCTGGCTTTGGCTGACCCGATGGCCGCCAAGCCACCAATCGGGGTCAAACTGGTCGAGACCTCCCTCACCCAACCCGCAACCGGCAAGCCCATTTCTCTCCTCGAGGCCGCGGGGGAAAACCCCAAGGGGGTCGTGGTCTTCTTCCTCGATTCCTCGTGCCCCGTCTGCCAAAACTATCTCGTGGGCATCGAAAAGCTTGCCAAGAGCAAGGCCGAGGCCGGCCTTAAGGTGGTGGGGGTCAACAGCCGTGTGACCGATTCCCCCAAGGCCATCCTCCAGCACGCCAAAACCATGGCCCTCACCTTCCCGGTCCTCCAAGACCCCCACGGCAAGCTGGCGAACAAGCTGGGCATCGACCGGGTTCCCTGCGCCCTGGTCCTCGACGAGGGTTTCACGGTGCGCTACCGCGGTCGTGTCGATGATCAGCACACCCCCGGTGTCTCCCGCGCCAAACCCACCACCCACGAACTGAAGGATGCCGTCGAATCCATCCTGGCCAAAGAGGAAATCAAAACCCCATGGACCGCCACCTCCGGCTGCCTCCTCACTCCCGAGCCCGCTGAAAGGAAATCCACCGGCACCATCACCTGGTCCAACCGGGTGGCTTCCATCGTTCAAGCGCGCTGCCAGGAGTGCCACCGTCCCGGAGAGGCAGGTCCCTTTTCCCTGCTCAACCATGAGGATGCCCTCGGATGGGCGACCATGATCCGCGAGGTGGTCGACAACGGCCGCATGCCCCCCTGGCATGCGGATGCACCCCGTGGCTACTTCGCAAACGACCGCCGGCTCACCGATGCCGAGCGCAAAGACTTGCTGGCCTGGCTCGATGACGGCTGCCCCAAGGGCAATCCCGACGAGGCACCCGCCCCCCGCAAATTCGTCGAGGGTTGGCGTATCGGCCAGCCGGACCAGATCATCACGATGAACAAGGAGGTCAAGGTTCCCGCCCAGTTCGGCTACGGCCTGATGGGCATGCCCTACCAGTATGTGCAGGCGGGCGAACCCTTCGCGGAGGACACTTGGGTCACCGCTGTCGAGGCCAAGCCGGACGAGCGCGCCCAGATCCACCACATCATCGTCTACATCATTCCCGAGGGCCAACGGTTCCCCCAGTCCCTGCGCGGCGGTCCAGACTCCATCGGTGGGGCCATGCTCACCGCCTATGTCCCGGGCGACGAACCCGTCATCTACCCCGCCGGCATGGCCAAGAAAATCCCCAAGGGAGCCAAGTTGCTGTTCGAGATGCACTACACCCCCAACGGGCGCGCGGTGACCGACCGGTCCATGGTCGGTATCAAGACCACCAAAACAACCCCTAAACACGAGGTGCGCACCCGCGCCATCCCCAACCAGCGCCTCCGCATCCCTGCCAACAATTCCAACTATGAGGTCCGCTCCGGCAGCGTCTTCAAGCAGGATGCGGTGATCCTCTCCTTTTCACCCCACATGCACCTGCGCGGGAAGGACTTCGAGTTCCTCACCCGGGAAGCGTCCGGCAAGCTCCAGTCGGTCGCCCGTGTTCCCAAGTACGATTTCAACTGGCAGGAGAGTTACCACCTCAGCCAGCCCCTGAAGGTACGGGCCGGCACCCGCATCGAGTGCATCGCCCACTTCGACAATTCCAAGGAAAACCCCTTCAACCCCGATCCGTCCAAGGAGATCCGCTGGGGCGAGATGACCTGGGAGGAGATGATGATCGGCTTCCTCGATTACTACTACGACTCCGGTTCCTGACGGGAGGGTTATGACGGTCGCGCGGGCGACCGGTTCGTCCGGGGGCGGCCAACCCGCACCCGGATTCTTTTTTTCCTCCACCACGGGTCAGAATGGAGCGCACCTCTTTTTGTCCCGGAGCAAGCAATGCATTCACGGTGGTGGCATGTTTTGGGCGCTGGCCTGCTGATGGCCTTGTCGCGTCCCGCCCCGCTGCCGGCACAGGAAAAGGCGCCAACCGCGGGTGATTACCTGGGCCTCGAACCCAGGGCCCTCACGCTGCCCGAGTGCCTGGAAATCGCCCTGGCCAATCAGCCCCGCATCCACGCCGAGCTATCCAGCCAGGAATCCGCCCAGATCACCGCTCAATTCCTCAATAGGCTGAAGGCGCTGGGCAAACTCCAGCCCGCCTTGGGTGCCCGCATCGACCAGGCCAACCTGGGCCTCACCCGCGCCCAGGCCGCCGTCAACCAGCAGGTCGAGGAAACCTTCTACGCGGTCCGCCGCGCCTACTACACCCATATCTACGCCAAACGGGTGCTGCAAATTGCCGCCCCCCTGGAATTGGCCGCCCGTCGCACCGAAAATGCCCTCCTACTCAAGAAACGGGTCGGCATGGCTCTCGAGCCCGTGGTCAACCTCGGCAAGCTCGAGGAGACGATGGGCAAATCGCTGGTCGATGTATTGGTGGGCCTGCCCGGCCCGAACCTTGCAGAAGAACCCCTGGTGCGCAACCTCTTGCGCAAGCTGCAATGGACCGCTGCCGATGAGCGCATTCTGAATCGCCTCCACTTCCAGCACACCCAAATCAAGAAGAAGATCAACGAGGCGGAGGGTGGCGCCCGCCAGTCCATCGCCCTGCTCGGCGAGGAACTCGGCGGCTTCCACCGGCTGGGCTACCAGCCTGTCCCGGCGGCGGAAAAGCTGCCCATGTCCGGGCCCAAACTAGACCTCGAGGATTTGCTCGCGCTGCTGGATGAGAATTCCGGCGAGTTGATTCAGGTCCGCGCCGGCCGCGCCGCCACCGAACTGGAGGTACGTGCGCAAAAGCAGGTCGCGCCACTTCGGGGCCTTGTGGGCACGTTTGCCGCCGCCACCGACACCAAAACCGTTCCCCTTCCCACGCCCGACCGTGGCGAGGATTTCCAGCCTTCCGTCGTCGGCTTTGAGACGCCCGCCAACCTCGCGGGTCCGCGCCGGGTTCGCCTCGCCCGCGCCAATGCCCTGGCCGATCGGGCCCGCAGTGTCGAGGAATCCACCCGCAACCTGCTCCGGCTGCAGCTTCGCGTCACCTACGAGAACTACGTGGACATCAGCCTCGACATCGGCTCGTTCGAGGCGGACGCCCAGGCAGCCAAGCCCCTCTTCACCAAGCTGACCAGCGGCTTATTGAATTTGGAGGAGGCGGAACTGCTCGTGGCCACGGGCACGCTGCTGGCCGACCTCGAGAGGGCCCACTTCGATCGATCCGTCTTGTTGGCTGACCTGGTCCGCCAAACAGGTGGCGCACTCCAAATCGATATCGACCACTGCGCCAATCCGCCCGCCACAACCGGCCTGCCGCCTGCCTCGCCCTGACAGTCCACTCAGGCCGCCGGCTTACCCACCAGTTCCACCAGACTCTCCGGAATTGGCTCGCTGCGCGCCCCGAACAGTTCCAGAACAAGATCCACCACCCGCGAGTAGGCGGATGCCGATCCCAGGGGACTTTCCCCTTCCGGCTGGTTCAACAGGCTGATCATCAGGGTCAGGCAAGGGTCGCAGGGCCCGCCCTGCGCCATCATGGTCGCGTAATCCATCCCCACCGACAGGGCGGCCAGCAACACCGCCGGGCTGGCTACGGGCCAGTCGTGGCTAGGCATGGCCGGCACCCAAATCCGCGGGATTCATTCACCACCTTGGGCCTGCCCCGCCAAACCAACCCGAACCCAAACAAACAACCAGGCGGGTTAGCCATCCCCCCCAGCCGACGGGCAAAAACAAAGGGGCGGAAATACCATCACAAAGCAGTAAATCCCGGTACACGAACCGGCATGACGGCAATTTTACGCTTTGCTCGGTTCTTTGGGCCATAAAGCCGGCACAATTTGCCAGCACACCCATTCCCTTGCCCGGTTTTCCGCGGGTTGGCCAATCAGAACAGGAACCCCTGCTTCGTTCCCGGCTCCTCGGGCGGTCCCCCGGTGGAAGCGGCAACCAGGCATTCCGGGCCATCATTCCGCACCGAATTGACGGCCTGGCTCACCGGAAAATACTCAAAACCCGCTGGCGGCCATGGCGCCAAAAAATCGCCCAGCTTTCCCCGCACATCCTCCCGGGGGTCCAGCCATCGGCCGCTGTTTTCCTCATCCAGCACTATTGGTGCCCGGTGATGGCACCAGGCCATCCACGGAGGGGCGGCATGATTCACCAAAGTAACGGTCTCCAGCACCTCCCCGGTCACCGGGTGGTTCCATCGGTCAAACAAACCGGCGAAGGCAAACGGCTCGCTTCCCGGCAATCGGAAATGGAAGGGCACCTTCGGAGACTTGCCGGAAAAATCCCCGTTGGGCGAATGCCACTCGTAAAAACCGTCCGCCAGAATCAGGCAACGGTTCCTGGCCACCAGGTTTCGGAAGGACGGCTTCTCCAGCAAGGTTTCCCCGCGTGCGTTGATCATGCGCGCCGCTCCCGAGGGATCAGCCGCAAACCGTGGAACCAATCCCCAGCGCAACCAGGCCGGCCTCGTTTCCCCCTCTTCCCATCGCAGGCAGAGCACCGCCTGCGTCGGGGCGATGTTATAGCGGGCTTTGCGGCCGGACGGCCAATCCGCGCGGTGAAAACGGTTGGACAGGGCCCGGTCAGTTGCCACCAGACTGAATCGCCCGCACATGGCGCTGAATTCCCCCAAAACTGCTAATAATTACAGCAGGAAGAGCGCCGCCTCAAATGACCGGCAGGCGCCTGTTGTTTCGTTGATTCTGGTTGATAAACGGAGAAAAATCGCCGTGAGCGCCCCTGAGAAGATGGAATTCCGCACCGAACTGAAGCAGCTGTTGCACCTGATCACCCACTCACTCTACTCCAACAAACGGGTCTTCCTCCGCGAACTGGTCAGCAACGCCAGCGACGCCATCCACAAGCTCCGCTTCGACTCCCTCGACAGCGAATCCCTGCTCGAGAACGACAAGGACTTCAAGATCCACCTCATCCCCGATGCCAAGCGCGGCCGCCTCGTCATCCGCGACAACGGTATCGGCATGAGCCGCGCCACGGTTATCGAGAACCTCGGCACCGTCGCCCGCTCGGGCACCAAGGCTTACCTCGAGAAGGTCAAGGAGGCCACCGCCGCCAACCGCCCCGACCTCATCGGACAGTTCGGCGTCGGCTTCTACTCCGCCTTCATGGTCGCCGATCAGGTCGAGGTCATCAGCCGGCAGGCCGGTGATCCTGCCGATGCGGGCGTGCGCTGGGTCAGCGACGGCCAGGGTGATTTCACCGTCGAAACCGTCAACCGCCCCACACGCGGCACCGAGGTCATCCTCCACCTCAAGGAGGAAGACAAGGACGAGTTCACCAACTCCTACACCCTCGAGCATATCGTCAAGCAGTTCTCTGATTTCATCGAGATCCCCGTCGTCCTCCATGCCGAGAAGCCCGGGGACGGGAAGCAGGAAGGAAAAGACGATGACAAGGCCCCCGAAATCGAGGAGCGCGTCATAAACAGCCAGAAGGCACTCTGGCTGCGTCCCAAAAGCGAGATCACGCCCGAGGAATACAACGCCTTCTACACCAACCTCACGGGCGACCCCGAACCCCCCGCCAAGGTCATCCACTACTCGGGCGAGGGTTCCGTGGAGTTCCGGGTCCTGTTCTTCATCCCCTCCAAGCGTCCCTTCGGCTTCGACTACGGCGAGCCCAAGATCGGCCCCAGGCTCTACGTCCAGCGCGTCCTCATCATGGAGAACTGCGAGGAACTGCTTCCCCGCTACATGCGCTTCGTCGCCGGCCTGGTCGACTGCCCCGACCTGCCGCTCAACATTTCCCGCGAGATCCTGCAGCACAACAAGGTGCTCGAGACCATCCGCAAGGACGCCACCAAGGAGGTCCTCAAGGCGCTCCGCGCCCTCAAGGAGGACGAGGCCGAGAAATACCGCGCCTTCTTCGATGGCCTCGGCGGCATCCTGAAGGAGGGCGTACGCGAGGATTTCTCCAACCGCGAGCAAGTGGCCGGCCTGTTCCTCTTCCCGTCGTTGAAAACACAGCCTGCCGATCGCGTCACCCTCGACCAGTACATCGAGGCCGCGCCCAAGGAACAGGAGGAGATCTTCTTCCTCACCGGCGACTCCGACGCCCTGCTCCGCTCCTCCCCCATCGTCGAGGCCTACAAGGCCAAGGACCGCGATGTCCTCTTCCTCACCGAACCTGTCGACGAGTACATGCTGCCCGGCATCACCATGTACAAGGGCAAGAAACTCCGCAGCGCCGACGCCGAGAAGGCCCCAGACGAGGTGGCCGAAAAGATCGAGGCCACCGGTCCGGTGAAGGGCCTCCTCGAGCTGATGAAAAAATGGCTGCCCGAGGTCTCCGATGT
>CAWUOE010000008.1:0-23483 GCA_963923355.1 uncultured Gemmataceae bacterium
ATAAGTATATTATTAAACCTTATTAAAAATGTGATTCCACACTAGTTTGATTCGCATAAGAGCAGGTTTCAAAGCCTTTCGATAAATAAAACTTGAACCGAAATCTGGATTATTTTGTCTTACAGGCGCATGACGATAGCCCAATTCTGCCTATACTGAGCGTAGTGGTTGTTCAGGGAGAGCGGTTTGCTGCCGGAATGTTCAATCTTTCAATTGTGACGGCACAGCCTAGCTGGAGATTGGTGGTTTTGTAAAAAAAGCCTTCATTTTTTTTGAGCCCGCTCTCCCGGGATATATGGAATTACTGAGGCTTTTTCGTTGTCGAGCGTTCCCGCTTGCGGGGGCACTGGTGGGGGAATTTAGCTGGTCACTTTGGGCGGTGACCTTGGCTGGTTCCGGGACTGACGAAAGCTGGGGGCAAGGGGCAGGGAATGGGTCGAGAGAAATTCGAAATGGGCGGCATGGAAATCGCCAACGGGGCGCGCGATTGGTCCCTGGAGGAGGAGGCTTCCGCAATGAATCGGACGGACACCGATCTGGCGGGTGGATGGGATGAATCCTATTCCCGTGCCGGCGATCTCAGCGACCTTCCATTGCCGGATGAGGCCGCGATCAACGATGTTTCCCCGTTGGCTGAGCAGGCGGAAGACGAGTCCAATGGCGCAGACGACGCATTGGGGCTGTATCTTCGCCAAATGGGTGCCATCCCGTTGCTCACCCGGGATCAGGAATTGGCATTGGCCAGCCGCCTGGAATACAGAAGGGCAAGGTACCGCCGGGCCACCCTGTTTTCCTGGCGCACCATCGGCCGGGTGATTGAGCATTTCGAGAAGGTTCTAGCCGGGCAAACCCCGCTGGATCCTAGCATTGACGTGGTGACCACCCTGGGTTTGAACCGGGAAAAGATCCTGGCCAGGCTTCCCCACAACATCAAGACCCTGAAAAGCCTCATTGCCGCCGCAGACTTGGATTTTCAGACCCTCCAGCGGGGTGGCAGCACCTTGCTTGTGAATCGGATGCTGCGGGCCCTGGGTCGGCGCCTCCGCAAAGCCGTGAAACTGATCGAGGAGTTTTCACCCAGGATTGATTTGTTGGATCGCTGGTCGGACGAAATGCGTGGCAAATCCCGCATGATGAACGAACTGTCCAAGATCGGCTCCGGAAATGGGCGTTCTGCCGCCGAAAAGGAGGCGCGTGCCAGAGCTTCCCGCGAGTTGCGGGAGTTGGCCTTGGACCTTCGCCTCCTCCCCGAGCATGCCGGACGTTTGGCCAAAATCATCCTTCAGCGCAGGGGTGAGTACCAGAAAGCCCGCCGCGAACTGGCTGAGGGCAACCTTCGCTTGGTGGTTTCGATTGCAAAGCGCTACCGCAGCCGGGGCCTGCCTTTCTCAGACCTGATCCAGGAAGGAAACCGCGGTCTGATGCGTGCCGTTGACAAATACGAGCACCGCTTGGGCTACAAGTTCGGCACCTATGCCACTTGGTGGATCCGCCAGGGCATTACCCGGGCTTTGGCCGACCATGCCCGCACGATCCGAGTTCCCTGCCACCAGGTCGGAACTTTGGCGGCCGTTGAGCGGGTTAGGGCTGAGTTGGCGGCCAAGGAAGGGCGAGAACCCTCCGTCGAGGAAATCGCGGCGGTGCTGGGTGTGAGCGCGGAAGAAACCCAGTCCCTCCGGATTGTTTCCCGTCATCCGGTTTCCCTCCATGAGCCCTTGGGGGGTGATGGTGAGCGAGCCCTGGAGGATTTCCTCGATGATCGCTCAGCAGTGAATCCAGGCCATGCGGTGGACCAGCACCTGCTGCGGGACCGTATTTCCGAGGTATTGCGTTCGCTGACGCCCCGGGAGCGGGAGGTAATTGAACTGCGCTTCGGCCTGAAGGATGGCCAACCGCGCACTTTGGAGGAAGTGGCCCGCGCTTACGGTATCACCCGTGAGCGGATCAGGCAGATTGAGGCGCGAGGCTTGCTGAAATTGAGGCAGCCTGTGCGTAGCCAACGATTGGCTGAGTTCGCGGAAGTGGATTCGATCTAGCAAATCTGGCCGGTTGAATACCACTAAAAACAGCCAGAGTGGGCCTTGGATTTCCAAGGCCCACTCTGGTTTTTACAGTTCCATCAAAACCTGAAGTTTGGAGATTGATTCAGGGATTGGTTCCTGATTGAGTTACCTCTTCCTCCAGTGTCTTGAGCATTTTCTGGTAGTTCCCCGCATTGACCTCATCAGGGATGACTTTGTTTTGAGCAGGGTAGGCCGAATTGGAAATTGCAGGGGCTTGCGAAATACCCTGGACCTTTTTTTCACTCTGGCATGACTCGCAGCAATTTTTCTTTCCGAACTTTTCTCCGGATGAATTCTTTTGAATGGGAAGGCAGCCTTGAAGCCCAAAAAGGCAGGGCAAGACAACCCCAACTAATTGCATTTTGATTTTCAGGGTTCGGTCCATGTCAGCGGCCCTCCCTCAGACTTGCGGTTTGGTTTTTGCCTTCTTTTGCTTGGGCATTGGATGACTTGAGGAGATTGCCAGCCACCGGTGATTTTTGGCCCGGCAATTTTTCTTGGAGTATCGCCAAATCGCGACGGGACCCTTCGGGCAGGCGTATGAAGGCAGTCCGGCTGTTGTAGATTTCTTGAATCCTGTCTTGTTGCTGTTCGATCCTGCGTTGGGCTTCCGCATCCCCGTTACGGATCGCCTCCTGCATCAATCGGTCGCAAACTTCCAGTCGACGGAAATAGTCCTGTTCCTCGCGCAGGCGCAGGTCAGCCTGCTCCTGAAGGGCCGCTTTTCGGTCAGTCGCCTTGATTTCGAGTTTTTCATAAGCCTCCATATCGGATTCAGAGCCCTTGGAAGGCTTCCGATGGGTGGCATCGCCATCCTTGTGATCCTTTTCCCCCGCCTTGTCTTTTGACCAGGGGAAGGTGAACAGAGAGTTCTTTGCGGCAGGTTTGGCGACTTTTTCGGAGTCTTTACCGTTTTCCTGGGCGTTTCCGGGCGCCGCCAAAACGAG
Organism: uncultured Gemmataceae bacterium; assembly: GCA_963923355.1. GTDB lineage: Bacteria > Planctomycetota > Planctomycetia > Gemmatales > Gemmataceae > UBA6894. Next base: position 3,011 of record CAWUOE010000008.1, read on the forward strand.
GCCCGCACCCAAGGCAATGGCCAAATGGCCCGCATTCTTGCCAAGCATGTCTATTTCCCCCGTAAACCTTGGGCACCTTGGTGGCACCCCGGAATGATCACCCAATCCCCCGATGGGCAACCACTCAATCCGGGGGCTAATGCCGATTACGTCGGGCCGTGTAAAGCCCAAATTGGTTTATTTTGAAAGGGGCTGTTGGGTGACATACCGGGCATTTGATAGACAACAACAGTAAAAGTATGCTGCAATCCGAAGAAGTTATTCCCATATAAAGGCTAATGGATTTTCAAGTGCGACGCTGGTGCAAATGATGAAGTGGAAGGGGATAGCGCTGGCTCCGGGGGTGGCGGTTGGGCGTGCCTTTGTGGTGCAGTCCCGAACCGCTCCCAAGGCGGACCAGCGCGTTTCCGATCCTTCCGAAGTAGAGCTGGAACAGCGACGTTTTGATCAGGCCTGCACGACTTCCCTTTCAGAATTGCTCGATCTGGCCGACCGTACAGAAAAACAATTGGGGGCCGATAGCGCGGCTATTTTCCGGGCCCACGCCCTTTTGCTCCAGGATCCCTTGCTTCTCAGCAAGGTCAAATCCTTGATTGTGGAGAAGTCCATCCGGGCTGAGAGTGCGGTTCAGTCCACACGAGAGGAATTTGCCCAGATGTTCAGCCGGATCCAGGATCCGGTTCTTCAGGAACGAATGGCTGATGTGAATGATGTTTTCAATCGCCTTCAGGGCCACTTGGGGGATGAGCAGATCGCACCACCGGAGGGGGATGACCCACTGGTGTTGGTCAGTCAGGAAATCTTGCCCAGCATGGCCGGTCGATGGCTGGAAAAGGGGAGATTTTGTGCCATTTTGACTGAATCAGGTGGTTCCACTGGCCATGGGGCCATCCTGGCCCGTTCGTTGGGAATTCCTGCAATTACTGGATTGCGTGGTTTGCTGAAGCACGCCCACACCGGGACTGCCTTGGTGGTGGATGCCCGCGAGGGGTTGGTAGTTGCCGATCCGGGCCCGGAGGCATTGGCCGCCTATCGAAAAATGGCCAGGGAATATGCCTCCATATTCGGCCGCCTGGTTGAGAATCGGGCAAAAAAATCGGTGACAGCCGACGGTCGGACCATCGAGCTGCTGGCAAATGTCAACAATGCCGCCGATGCCCGAATGGCTACCGCCAACGGGGCGTGCGGAGTGGGGCTTTATCGGACTGAATATCTATTCCTGACACACCCGACCGTGCCGGACGAGGAAGAGCAGGTAAAGGTCTATCGGGAGGTAATTGAGGCGGCCCCCGGCCGTCGCGCTGTGCTGCGAACCCTGGATTTGGGTGGGGATAAGCAGGTTCCCTGGCTGGGGACACAGCATGAGGCAAACCCATTCATGGGATTCCGCAGCATCAGGATGGTTCGCAAGCACCCTGAGTTTTTCCGTACCCAGGTGCGAGCCATTTTGCGTGCAGGGATCCACGGCCAGATCCAGATTCTCTTCCCGATGGTGAGCCACCTGGAAGAATTGCGCCACCTTCGGCGCGAGGTACGGCGGTGCATGGTGGACCTTGCACGCCGTGGGGTAGCCCATGTTGATTCTGTTCCGTTGGGTGTCCTGATCGAGGTACCCAGCGCCGCATTCATGATCCGGCAGCTTTTGCCGGAGGTGGATTTCGTCAGTATCGGCACCAATGACCTGATCCAGTATTTCATGGCGGCCGACCGGGATAATCCGAAGGTGGCGCATTTGTGCGAGCCGTTCAATCCCGCGGTTTTCCGACTTCTGCACCACGTCACCAGAGCGTGTGCCTCCCAGGAAAAACCAGTGACATTGTGTGGTGAGATGGCCGGAAGGCCACGCTGCCTGCTTCCCTTGTTGGGGATGGGGATCACGCGCCTGAGTATGACACCGGCAGTGATGCCGACGGTGCGAGAGGCTGTTTCGCGGACCCATTTGGAAACGTGCGGTCGAATCCTGCGAAAGGTGAAGCGTTTGCGTACATTTTCAGGGGTTAGGCGTTATTTGACGAAAGCGACCCTGGAGGTCCTGCCCGACCTCGAAATCATCGACACATGATTCAGTTCTTGCCCGACTTGCCCTGCTCCTTGTCCGCCTCCCCGCGAACATATTGCTTGAATGCTTCCATGTTGTAACTGATGAACATGAAAGCGTGGTGCAAGGCTTCGAATTCCGGGTTTGGATCCTCGTCCTGGAAATCTTTTCTCAACTCGTAAAGTTTTGCCAGCAATTGTTCTGGAGTTTTCATCGTTTCAAGTCCCAAGGCATCGAAATAGAGGGCCGAAATCCGCGTCAGCCGGGGTAGTCGCCCCTAACGAATTCCCGCCAATCGGGATGGGAGCCGTTGGCGCATCCTGAAGGGCAGCCACCACATGCTGGATTGTACCGACAGATCGGGCCGCTGAACGGGCTTCCCCCAGTGCGTGTTCCGGAGTGTTGCATTCCTTGCTGAGGTGAAGAAGGACAAGCGATTGCAGCCTGCCTCCCGAAAGCAGGGAACCAACCACCTCCGCCGCCTGAAGATTGGAGAGATGGCCCTTTGGGCCGGCAATACGTCTTTTCAGGAAATCAGGCCTGGGTGAATTGTCCAGTAGTTCGGGGTCGTAATTGAATTCGAGTGCCAGCAAGTCCAACCCTTCGAGCAGTTCCTTGTGCCGCGGATTCCAAATGCCCAAATCGGAGAAAAAGCCCAGGAAAACAGTGTTTGAGCGTCTGTCCTCCGGGTCGCTGAGCATGATCCGAAAGCCGAAAGTCGGGTCACTGTCGTGAGAAACTTGGGTGGGAGTGACACTGAATCCCCTGAAAGGTGAGAAATCCTCTCGGTTTGCAAATCGGTGAACCAGCCTGGCTGCTTTCAGGGTGTGGATTGCCCTGGACTGGGTCTCCAGGAAAGACAAATGCGCGGGATGCAGCCAAATGGGAATTCTTCTGGATGCCAGCCAAGCTATTCCCGAATCGTGCCAATGGTCCCCATGCGTGTGGGTGAGCAGGCATCCCTTGCAAGCCGATTGATCCAGTCCCGCTATGGCCAACCGGCGGCGAAGGTCGGTTGAGTTCAGGCCGACGTCTATCAACATCCACCCCATGGGCCCGATAACTGCGGCGGCGTTACCTGCGCTCCCGCTGGCCAAAACATGCAGGTGAAAAGGATTGGGCACCAGCGCCTCCTTGCCCCGGTTCGTTCTTGTGACCCCACTTTCAAAGTGCTATTATATATTTACTCGCCACGATTACGGCACCTTCTTGCCGTGCAGCCAAATGCCTTTGGAGATTGCCCTGGCCCTTGGCGGGGAAAGTCACAGGAAGGACCTCATGACCCAGGCGGCCAAAACCATTCTGGTTGTGGATGATGACGCCGAGTTGAGCGACGGCATCAAAATCATGCTTGAGCACAAGGGCCATCAGGTCATCCAGGCCCGTGACGGCAAGCAGGCTAAGGAGTTAGTTGATCGGATTCGTCCTGATTTGGTCATCCTGGACATGATGATGCCGAGGATGGGTGGGTATCCCGTGCTGGAGCACTACAAGGATCGCAAGGACTCGCCCCCTTTCATCATGATCACTGCCAATGAGGGGGCACGCCACAAGGCCTACGCCGAATTGCTTGGCGTGGTGGATTACATCCGGAAGCCCTTCCCCATGGAGCGCCTGATCGAGGCGGTGGAAAGGGGATTGGCCCAAAGCCCTCCCACGACATGACGCCGGATCTGGCCTGATCCGATTCTTTTTGCCTCGTTTCCGGGTGACTCAAGGATGAGCGTCTTCCCGCCTGTATTGGAATGCTCGCCCGGTCCCGAGCCTGGGACCGTGAGGTCGCAGGATGGTAGCGTTCGCCCGATTCCTCCGGGATGGCGCTTGTTCCCTCCCGGGGATCCAGCGCTTACCAGGCGGTTGAAAGCTGCGGGCGCCTACTGGCTTGTGGTGGAAAAGAAAGGCCGGAAACTGTTTTCCCGAGGGTTGTACGCTCCCCTGGAAAATGGTTTGGCGATTCAAAACGAATTGCAAATTGAACGGGCTGATCCCTCTTTTGCTAGGAAAAAGATCGCCGCCAAAGTCCGGCGCGAAAAGGTTCAATCCGCCTACCAGGAAGATTTTCACCGGGCGGTTTTGGATTTCTTGGGGTTCCATGATCGATTTGGAACAGTTGCCAACAAGCTGGCGGATCGAGTCACGGCCCATGCCACACCGGTGGGTAGTGGAACGGTTGCCAGGACCAGGATGATACCGCTGGAAAAGAGAGCCGAGGCAGCAGTGATCGCCTGGATGCGGCACCAAACAACCGCCTACGACCACATGGTCATACCCCGGGCCAAGGGTATTCGGCGGGAAATTCGCAGAATGTTGGCAGTCCGTTCGCGGGAAATATTGACGGGGTATCGACGGGGAGATTCACCTCCCAGGGATTGCCCTTTGGGAAAAGCCTTGGAAACAGTTGGATAGATTGCTTTAGTGTACAAAAATTCACCAATGCCTCTTGCCTTGGGTATACCCTTCCTGCATATTGCCTTAGTGAACAAATGGACAGTTCTGATTCCAGCCGCCTGAAAACGTCTTGGGGGGATTTTTATGCTCGCTCGATTGCGTTCGTACGGACTGACCGGAATCGATGCCTTCCCCGTGGAGGTGGAGGTGGATGTTACCCCCGGATTGCCCAAGGTGGTTTTAGTGGGCTTGCCTGAGCAGGCTGTGAAGGAAAGCGTGCACAGAATCGAGCGTGCCTTGGCCAATCTCGGATTCCAGCGTCCCCGGGGTGGGGTCGTGATCAATCTGGCGCCTGCCGACCTGAGGAAGGAGGCCGGAGCATTTGACCTGCCTATAGCCTTGGGAATCCTTGTGGCTACCCGTCAGCTACCACCGGAATGCCTGGAAGGCGTGACTACCTTGGGAGAATTGGCACTGGATGGTTCGATCCGTCCGGTTCGCGGCGCTTTGTCGGTGGCGATGGCCGCCTCCCAGGATCGGGTGAATAAAATCCTGCTCCCGCGTGAAAACGCGCGGGAGGCCGCAGTTGTAGATGCACTGCAGGTGGCGGCAGTTTCCTCTTTGGGAGAGGCGGTTGGAATTCTGACCGGAAACCTGCCGCTTGATCCCCTGCCGGGAGGTCTTGCGGGGTTGGAAACCCCGATGAACCAATATGGCATGGATTTCGCTGATGTCCGCGGGCAGGAACACGCTAAACGCGCCCTTACGGTGGCTGCTGCCGGTGGCCACAATGTTCTGATGATAGGCAGTCCCGGCACCGGGAAAACTATGTTGGCCCAACGGCTGGCAACGATTTTCCCTGAGCTCACCCCATCCGAAAGTCTAGAAACCACCAGAATTTACAGTGCCATGGGAAGATTGGGGCCGGGGCAAAGTCTGCTCACCACCCGCCCGTTCCGTGCCCCCCACCACACCATCAGTGATGCTGGCATGGTGGGAGGTGGTAATCCTCCCTCTCCCGGTGAGATCAGTCTGGCCCATCATGGGGTACTTTTTTTGGATGAGTTGCCCGAGTTCAATCGGAAAAGCTTGGAGGTGTTGCGCCAGCCCCTTGAGGAGGGAAGGGTGACGATTTCCCGTGCCCTTCGGTCCACCACTTTTCCCGCACAGTTCGTGCTGGTTGCCAGTATGAATCCATGTCCATGCGGCTATCTGGGTGACAGCCGGCATTCCTGCAAATGCAGCCCCCTGCAGATTGAAAAATACATGGGCAAAATCAGCGGACCGTTGCTGGACAGGATAGACCTTCATTTGGAGGTGCCCAGTGTTCCTTTCCAGGAACTGTCCAGCCGTCAGGAGGGTACATGCAGCGCCACCATGAGGGCCCAGGTGGATCAGGCGCGTGCCATTCAGGGGGATCGTTTTGCGGGTGAAGGCGTTCGAAGTAACGGTAGGATGGGCAGCAAGCTTCTACGCAAGCATTGCCTGATGGACCAGGATTGCCGCCGGATCATGGAAACAGCCATGAACGAGTTGGGTCTGTCTGCCCGGGCTCATGATCGTATCCTGCGGGTGGCTCGTACCATTGCAGACATGGAGCCTTCCGAAAAAATACTTCCTGCCCATCTGATGGAAGCGATTGGTTATCGGACACTTGATCGAAAACTTTGGACCCAAGCTTGTTGAGTAATGGAAAACCGTCAAAAGACTTTGCCCTAGCTCAGGCTGTGTTGCCACCCCAATTCCGGCAACGGCCCCCTTTTGCCTTCAGTATCCAGCCAAAAACCCTGGCTGACACATTCCCCGATTTTGGTGATAAGTACGCCGTCAAGGGGTTGTTTTTCCAGCAAGGATTTTCCTTCCGCAGGAGAAACGGCGAAAAGAAGTTCATAATCCTCCCCGTCACCCAAGGCGTGTTCCACAGGATTTTTACCCTGTATTCCAAGGGCTGCGATGGCTTCCTGCTGGTATGATTCGGGGCTGAGTGGGATTTTCTCACTGAACAAAACTGCTCCGCATCCACTGCCCATGGCCAAGGTGCGGGTATCTTTTGCCAGTCCATCGCTAATATCCATCATGGCATGGATGGAAACACAATCAGTCAATTTCCGGGCTTCCACGATCCGGGGGGTGAAATCCAAATGATGGCCCAGAATGCTGCCACCCAGCAACCCTGTGACCATCAGCCAGTCCCCTGGCATGGCGCCGGATCTCCGGACCGCCTGCCCTTTTGGAACTGCCCCTATCACAGTGACTGAAATGGCGAGGGCGCCGTTCCATGAATTGGTATCGCCACCAACCAACGGGCAATTGAATCGTTCACCCAATTCAGTCAAACCGGCGATCAAATCCCTGGCCAATGGGCCGCTATTCCTTTTGGGCAGCGCAAGCGACAAGAAGCAGCCTAGTGGGCGGGCGGCCATGGCCGCCAAGTCACTCAGGTTGACAGCCAGAGCTTTGCGGCCAACCCGTTTCGGCCCAGCTTGGTCCAACAAAAAACAAGCACCTTCCAAAAGCATGTCGGTTGATATGACCAAATCTTCCCCCGAAGTCGGCAAGAGGATCGCCGCATCGTCCCCAATGCCCAGTGGCCAAAGGTTCGAATCGGGCTTGGGAAAACTGCTCAGCCAGCGGATGAGATCGTTTTCTGTGGACAGGGAATTCGGAAATGGGGTTAGCATGGTGCCGTATCGTGTGGGATGCGGGTTGGGCAATCTCCGCAGTAAGCTTCTATGGTACAACGGGGTATCCGGGGCTGAAATTGTCCGGTTGGAAAGCATATCCAAGGGAGGATGCGATGGAAGGGGCCGCTGAATCCCTCGAGGAAATGGAACCTGTCCGCTGCCTGCGCATTTCTGGTGCCTTGTTGCGCTTGGATTCCGAGCCATTGGCGGCCACGTGGCTGAATGGAGAGAACATCCTCGCTGTCGATGACCAGGGGATGATCGAAAGGGTTTCCAGGGAAAAAGGGCGCTGGGAGCGGGGAAACCCCAAGCAATTGGATTTGTCACCCGAACATGCAGCCTATTGCCAGGGGAACAACCGGGTTGTTTGTTCGGCTGGTCCTGAGTTGGGGGTTTGGCCTTCGAATGGGCGGGAGTCCTTGTGGTGGCTGGAATCTACATCCTGGATCACGGCGATCAGTGGGCATCCAAATCTGCAACTGGTTGCCAGTGGCCATGAGGATGGGAGTGTTTGTTTCTGGGATGCGGAAACTGGAAAATTGATTCGCAAGTGGAACCCGCCGGCGGAATCGACGGAGACCAAAAGCAAAGATAGGTCCATCAGTTCGCTGGCATGGCATCCGGTGGAAGCCAAGGTTTTGGTGGGTGACGAAACCCTCACTGTCTACCAGATAGATTTGTCAATCACCGAGCCATTGACCCGCAGTATCGGTCACAAAGGCAGGGTTGTCGCCTTGGGATTTGATCCCAAGAACCGGTTTTATTACTCAGGAGGATGGGACGGGACAGTTCGAGTATGGGATGCGAAAACGGGTGCGCCCATCATTTTGCTCAATAATCATGCCTCCCTTGTCGCCTGTTTTTCAATATCCGGCGATGGTGGCAAGTTGTGTGTGGGAGACAACTCTCCCGAGATGATTTATTGGGACGTCCCGGGTTGGAAAAAACTGGGGGCTGGTAATCAACTTCCGGCTGAACCGAGGTGCGTTGCATTTTCGCCAGATGGCGCCGAAAGCTTGGTAGCCCTTCAGGATGGGCGGGTCTTGGTCCTGGATGCCAATGAAGGCAACAAAACAGGAATAGTTTTCGGGCAGAAAAATACCCTCCCCAGACCGGCTTGCTTGAGGGAAACAGGGAATTCATACCTGTGTCTCAGCGCGGAAGGTGGCATCCAGAGATGGTCTGAAAAAAAACAGGGCTCGCTGTGGGATGGCAGCCATTCCTGCGAGCATGTGGGTGATTTTGGTGGCCGTGTGATGGCTATTTCATTGGCCGCCAAGAGTGAAGGAGGGGGGCTGCTTTGCAGCCAATCCGGGCCCGGTGTCTTGAAGTCCTATTTACGCCAGGGGGCGGATAAGCCATTTCAATTGTTTGCGGTTTCGGACAATGTTCCTGGGGAAGGCGAATTGGTGGCGTTGTCTCCGCGAGGTAACTGCGCGGTTTGTGCCAGCGGACATTCACTCGATGTTTTTCTTTACCGTTTTCCCAGCCTTGAGCCGTTAGCCATTATTCCCGACCCCTTGAACGGAGCCTCTTGCCAGGATTTGGCATTTGGACCGGATGGCCAGTTTGTCGCCATTTGCGGGGTCAACACCTTCTCTCAGGCACCGGATAACGGTGCTGCTGTCGTGGTGGATGTGGGGACTGGAAAAGCCTGTCACTCGTTGGAACGTGGCGTTTGGCGTTTGGCTTGGCATCCCACGGGTGATGAATTGTTGTTGTCCGGGGTGAATGGTGACCTGTTCCGTTGGAAATTAAAGAATGGTGCCTTGGAAGTTTTGGAACATACCGCCGATGGCCCCATGCAAGTGATTGGTTTCAGCGGCGGTGGGGAGCACAGTGTGGCCTCTTGTGGCAATGAAGAATTATGGGTGTTTGATGGGGAAAGGAAACGGCCCGTTGGAATATTGACCCTGCCTGGTAGGGTAATCGCACTATGCCCGGGTGTTAAACAAGGGGTTATAACCGCCTTGCTTGCCGGTGGGGATGGGTGGCAGGTTGATCTGCCCGCCTGGCTTGCGGAAAAAAGGATTTGAGAAAGCACCAATAAAGAAGGCGGCCGCTCTCAAGCGGCCGCCCCCATGCGGTTGCCTGATTCAGGGGATTATTGGGGCAAAAGACTTTTCAGCATCTCAGCGTCAATGGAAAGCCTGGCGGAAACGGATTTCCCTTTGGCTTCCAGTTTCAGTTCCTTCATCACTTTTTCCATTCTTTCCTTGCCGGCTTCGCCGCCCCGGTTGGGACGATTTTTGAGGAAGGGGAAAAATTTGTTTTCGGTCAGGTCTTTGAGGGCCCGGGCTGTCGCAGCATCTTTCGCGTACAGATCTATGGCGAATTTCATGGCATCCGTCATGTCAAAACTGACTGCCCAACTTTCCATCTTGTCGGCCAAGGGCCGCAGGTCATCCTGCCTGTCCATGCCCTTTCTGGCCTGTTCAGTGATCACTCCAGCCGCCCAGACCCCTTCCTTCCCATCCACTTTTTCCAAGGCGGTACGCAGGTCAGCGTTGACTGATTCTCGGAAACCTTCGGTCAGGCAGGTGATCAGGTTTTCTTTTTTGTTGGATCCCAGCACCGCCTTGTTTTCCTGGAATCCAAGGTAAATGGAAGGACCGGGTGTTTTTAACTCCCACAGGGTGACACCCTTCTCCTTGAATTTTTTGACGGGGGCTCCACTGTTCTCCCCCTGTTCCTCCACTACTTTCGAAATTTTCTTTTGATTCAATTTGCCCCTGACCACGATCATAAAATCTGCCTCGGGACCTTGGCCCTTCGAGGCTACCTGAAAAGATTCGATGTCTTTGAAAGGATCTATCCCGGTGGTTTCCAGAATTTGTTGAACCGTATCATTGGTTGCCAGAACGGTTTTCAAAAGAACATCCCAGCCTTGGCCTTTTAAAAACGCACTGTCCAAGAGCTGCCTGGGTCTGGCAGACAGCACAAATTCCGAATCCGGTGGAATCATCGCATCTGGTTCAACCGCTTGGAGGTTGCCAGTGCAGATCAAGCCGGCAGAAACAACGCCGACAACCCAAACCTTGCGCAATTGTTTCAAACCGATTGAAAACATAGGAATGCTCCCCATTCAAAACATTCGAGCCCAATTGTTCCACCAAAAGTACCACATTATAGTCGCATGGGATTCAGAATTCAGACAAGACACACATCATGATTAGTGTCACTTAATTTTCTCATTTTGGAAACGCGGGACGAGATTCTATGTCACCCAATCGAAGTATCAGGCATTTCAGATAGGCGGATTCTCGGCAGCTTGCAGCTATCGGATGGTCCGGAGATGGCCCCCGTTTTTGCAAAATCCGGATGTTTCTTCGTTCCTCTGCGCCAACCTGTTCTACGAGGGTTTCCAGCATTTCCCATGTGATCAGGCCGGTGCAGCAGCAAAGCACGAGGAAGCCGCCGGGTTCAGTGAGTCGCATTCCGAGGGTATATAGCCTTCGATAGCCGCGCAGGGCTTCTTCCAAGGCACTTTTTGCTTGCGCGAATTTGGGCGGATCCAGAACGACCACCTGGAAAGACTGCCCACTTTCCTCCAGCCTGGCCAATTCCTCGAATACGTCCCCACGGACCCATTCCATCGCACCAGCCACCCCGTTCATTTCGGCGTGTTTTTGTGCGAGGGCGAGAGCTGTTTCGGATTGGTCTACCCCTGTCACTTTGATGGCGCCCTGCTTGGCAGCTTGGAGGCCGAATCCTCCCGCGTAGCAAAAGGCATCCAGCACGGTTTTGCCGCGGCAAAGTTGGCCGACTTCTTTGCGGTTGAGCCGTTGATCCAGGTAAGCCCCTGTTTTTTGACCCGAAAGTGGTTGGGCCAGCAAGCGAATCCCCTCTTCCTGGTACTCCACATGATCTGGGGGAGTTTCTCCCCATATCAATCTGTCGCTTCCTTCAAGTCCTTCTAGGCGGCTCATGCTTTTTTCATGCCGAACAACAATTCCCCTCGGGCGGAAATCGGCTTCCTGACAGTTTTCAATTTCTTCGCGAAGCCAACGGGCTAAATCTTCCTCGCGCTGTCCCATGCCCAGCGAGGAAATCTGCATGACCAGCCAGCCTCCGTACTGGTCAACTGTTAGGCCGGAAAGGAAATCGGCCTCGCTGTTGATCAGGCGGCAGCCGGTTTGAATTTGAAGCATTCTCAGCGAATAGCGCAGCGCAATTGCCTCACGGATCCTTTTGCGGAATAAGGCCTCGTCCGGGGGTTCTGAAGGATTCCAGCTGTATACCCTGACCCTGACTTTACTTTTTGAGTTGTAGATTCCCCACCCAACGAACTTGTTGGTGTGGGACAGCAGGCTCACAACGCCCCCATCGTCGGGGTTTCCCTGCACACCCGCGATGGCACCTGGAAAAACCCAGGGATGGCGATTGTAGAAAAGCCTTGATTTGCCTGGTGAAAGCAAAATTTTTGGCCCTTCGGACCACATGGGCCGAGGGGGGGCTAAATGATTGGGTTGTGGCATGGGGTCATGCTCCCCCACGTTCCACGCCCTGGATGTAACGGACGGCTCGCTCCATGGCGGTGGAAGGGTTTTGCCGAACCACATCCAAAAGGGTGGAAAGCCGAACAATCAGGTCAGCCTTGGAGACAGGTTTAGTCAGCAGATCGTCTGTACCGGACTGGACAGCCCGGTCAATGTCGCCGGGCTGGTCCAGAGCTGTCACCATGATCACCCCGGTGTGACGGGTGGCGGGATTCTCCCGCAATTTTTGGCATACCTCAAATCCGCTGATCCGAGGCATCATCACATCCAGCAGGATTAGGTCGGGGTGCCAAGAGCTCGCTATATCGAGAGCTTCATCCCCGTTGAATGCGGTCCGTGTTTCGAAAGGCTGATCCGAAAGGTATGCCTCGAGCAACTCAGCGCCAGGGGGATTATCATCAGCGATTAATATCTTGGCTTTGGTGGCTTCTGCCATTCGTGCTGTTCCGCAGGTTTTAGATTTCCATTAGCTGATCAAAGAGTATCAGTTTTAGTCCAAAACGATTGGGAGTTCTTTTGCTGGATTCGAAACCTTTGATTACAAAGTATTAATGTTTGGGATTTGGCCCGGTTGCCCGTTTTGAATTGGTAAAAAAGGATCAACATCTCTGACGTCCCTAATTGCAGAAGCAATATTTTTATAGAGATTGGCATTAGAGGTTTATATGATCGTCCTCATTTCTGGTGGCGCAGGCTTTGTGGGGTCTCACCTTTGTGACCGGTACCTGGCGGATGGACACCGGGTTTTGGCTGTGGACAACTTCATCACCGGCCAAAAAGACAACATCGACCATTTGCTCGGGCGTCAGGATTTCCGATTCATTGAGCATGATGTTTCCACCCCGCTGTTTCTGGACGAAAAAGTAGACCGGATTCTTCATTTCGCATCCCCGGCCAGCCCGGTGGACTACCTCCAGTTACCCATTCAAACCTTGAAAGTGGGATCCCTTGGGACCCACAACATGTTGGGTTTGGCCCGGGCAAAGGGCGCCCGCTTCTTGCTTGCCAGTACTTCCGAGGTTTACGGTGATCCCGAAATTCATCCCCAACGGGAAGACTATTGGGGCAACGTGAATCCGATCGGAGTTCGCGGGGTTTACGACGAAGCCAAACGATTTGCAGAAGCGATGGTGATGGCCTACCACCGCCACCACAGCATGGAGACCCGGATTGTTCGCATTTTCAATACATATGGGGACCGGATGCGACTGGATGATGGGCGGGTCCTTCCGAACTTCATGGGGCAGGCCCTGCGGGGTGAACCCATCACTATCTACGGAGACGGGAAACAAACACGCAGCTTCTGCCATGTTTCCGATTTGGTGGACGGGATTGTTCGCCTGATGGAATCAGACACACCTTTTCCGGTCAATATTGGCAATCCATCCGAAATCACCATCCTTCAATTCGCCGAGGAAATCCTAGAGTTGTCCGGATCCAAAAGCCGTCTGGATTTCAAACCGTTGCCTCAGGATGATCCGAAAATCCGGCAGCCAGACATCACCCGGGCCCGACAAATTTTGGGTTGGGAACCCAAAGTTTCCCGCCGGGATGGTCTGGCCCGTACCCTAGAGCATTTCCGAAAGCGTCTGGGACTGGGCTGAAAGTGCATTGGAAAAAAGGTGGGATTTATATTCCCGGGCTTTTTCTTTCTACTGCCGCTTCACAAAAGATGAGTTGACCTGCCCAAATCCCATTTCGAAGCAAATCTGAAAGCCATTAGAATTCAGACATCGAATCTAACGGCCAAATTTTCGGTTGGAACTCGCCAGCCCCTCGCTAACTTTTTCCACGCTGGCATCGTAAAGCCACTGGATTTTGAACCATAATTTGGTGATGATCCGTGTGCCTAAACTCATCCGGGGTCCCGCTTTGCCGGTTGGGGGGATACAGTCCCACGTAAACTGGATGGGTTGCATTGCAAATGGTGGGGGTTGCTATGGGAAATCAGGTGCCTTGCCCCATTGAAACCGCTTGTGGATTTTGTGGGATTGCGCCATTTCGTGCCAGTATTGTTTTGTTGCTGGTGCTTTGCCTTGGTTTTATCCCCGCACGGGTTAATGCCCAGGATTCACCTGCCACCACGGAAAATGCTATCCAGCCATCGGTTGCCGAGCCCCCAGCAACACCCGCGGCAGCTAATAGCTCGGCGGAACCTACTGAGAAAACCGGCAAAAGTTTTATCGCTCACGCATTCGAATCGGCCGGTGTGGGTTGGAGCCTGTTGATGGGGGTGATTTCCATCAGCATGGTGGCCTTGTCAGTGTTCCTTTTGATGGAATTGCGGCTCAGTGCCGCCACACCTTCGGACTTGGTAGAGGAATTCTCCCGCCAGGTCAATGCTCGCCAATTCAGCCAGGCCCAGTCGCTTCTTGCTGAAAATCCATCCCTTTTGGCAAGAGCCCTTTCCGCCGGCTTGCCCAAACTTCAATACGGATTGGATGAGGCCGCGGAGGCGACGAACCGCAAGGTGGAGGAGTTTAGGGCGGGCAAAGAACTGATCATTTCTTTCATGGCCGTAATTGGCCAACTTGGGCCGCTCCTGGGCCTTGTTGGCACGGTCTACGGCATGATCAACAGCTTTCAGAAATTGGGGACCAGTTCCGGAAATGTGGACACGAAATCTTTGGCGGGTGACATTTCCCACGCTTTGGTAGTCACCCTGATGGGCGTGGGAGTCGCGGTCCCAGCCATCTTTTTCTTTACTTTCTTCAGCAAACGCCTGATCCAGTTAACGGTGGAGGTGAACAATACCGCCATGGATTTGTTGACGCACGTTTACAGTGTCATGAGGAAGGCGGCGGCCAGCCCACAGCCAGCGGCGGCCACCCAGCCACCCGCAGCCTCCCGCTGATTTCCAAGGGAGCGAGGGTGGCCTATGAGTTCGTCATCCGGAACCGGAAACGATGTGGTGGAGCCCAACCTGACTCCCCTGCTCGACCTTGTCATGCAGCTGCTTATGTTTTTCATTATCTGTGTTCGCTTCGTCACCGACCAAGTCAAGCAAGAAATCCAGGTTCCGGTAAACCAGGAGGCCAGGCCCGCATCCAAGGTTGCTGACCAGCCGATTGTCTTGAACCTGATCGGGTGGGACTCCACGGTAAAGCAATTTTTCAACCAAGGCTCGGGTCGATGGATCCCCAAATCCGAACGCGAGTTGGTTGAACTGAGGGCAGCCCTCGGCGATGCCCGATTTCTCCGTGCCGAACGGCTGTTCAACCTTTTCAAGGGGGATGGCAGCCAGGTCATGCTGGCCGACGCCAATTTCAAACCGGGGGAGGCTTTGGTGGTGACTCTAACCGAACCCAATCCCATGACACTGCGAAAGGGCGTGGGGCGCAGGCCGAACCCGGACAAGTTCATGGATGTCGCCAATTGGTTGAGGGTGACCTGGCAGGACTTGCCCAACGATTCGTCAGGGAAAAAGATTGAGAAAAGGGTTCGGATTCGTGCCGATCGCGATGTGGAATATCAGGATGTTCACCAGGTGGCCGAAGTGTGTCGCCGTAACAAGTTCACCAACCTCTACTACGGCGTGATGTTGCCGGCTGCCAGGTGAGTGAAAAGTCACCGGAAACGGACCCGATGCAGCGTTTCAAGATCACCGCTGTGGATCCCCGATCGGGGAAAACCATCGAGGGCTTCCTCGACGGAGAGTCCGCCGACAAGGTGCGCCAATTTGCGGAGGAACGCGGGCTGAAGGTTCTTGCCATGGAGCCATTGGGGGGGACTCCAACGCTGCCGGCACAGTCCGAACCATCGGTGGCTTCCGATTCTACCCCGCCCCCGACGGAAGCTAAGACCCAGAGTGGGCTAGCCTCCGCCGCGATACCGACCTTGGCTTCGGCTGAAAATCAGGGGCCGCGACGGAAACACCGTCCGGTGATTCCCGCGCTCCCGGAGCCTGCCATCCCGATCACACCCATGCTGGACATGACATTCCAATTGCTGTTTTTTTTCATCATGACCTTCCGTCCTCCGGTGGGTGAGGAAACGGAAATACCATTCAGCCTTCCTCCTGCCCAGGAAAAGCAAGCTGCCACAAAATCAAAGGACCCTCCACCCCCCGGCGATACCCCTCCCAAGTTTGAAGCCAATCTCACCCTGGTTCTCATTTCCAATCCGGAAGGGGAACTACGAAGGGTGGACATCAAGGGATCGGGGGCTGCAGATGCCCTGGTGATTCCGGAAGTAGATATGCGGAACCATGCAAGAGTGGTGGAACTGATCCGAAACGATTTGGTGCCCAAATTGAAATTACCTTTTCTGACACACTTTGGTGACGACAAGAACGTAGCCAAAACCCGTGAGGGAATCCAAATTCGATTGCAGGCCACGTCAACCATCAAGTGGGAGCTGGTTGTCCAGGTGATCGATGCCTGCAGGGCGACGGCAACCCAGGTGGCCAATGATCCTTCCAAGGCGATCATTGCCTTGCAGGACCCCGTTGATCAACCCGGACGCTGACATGGTTGCACCCCGCAAGATGGTGGTCACAGGCTGCCTTGGCGGGGTTTCAGTGTTCGTATCGTTCCTGATGATTTCCCATCCGGTTTTAAGTCAGGAATTTCTTGTCCGACCGGAACCCGCCCATTTGGTGACAATGACTTTGGGGTGTGGTGCCAGCCCAAATCTTGGTGCAGGTTTGGGAATGATTGGGTTGGTTGCGGCAGGGCAGGAGGGTGGCCTTGGGATATGGCGTCTCACGCCACCACCCGGTTTGAACACCTCATGTTTGTTGGGAGCACTCCTGGGAGTGGGGGCCGGGAATGGGACGGATCCTTTACCAAGGTACGGTGGAGCAATCTCCCTGCTTGATCTGGGCCACCAATACGGCCTGTACCAGATAGTCGACCCTGGGAAAGTCCTGCCATTGGCTGATTTTCTGCTGGATCAAGTCCGTGACAGGGAAGCGATCGGGGAATCGGATTATGGGGCCTACGTGCAAGCCGTGGTTCAGGCCGGCAGGGTTTCCTTTGACGCCTTCTGGCGAGCGGGTAAATCCTCTCTAACCCGTGGTGATTTGATGAACCGCTCCAGCCGGTTGCGCGGGGAGGTGGTTCGGGGCCAAGGGGTGGTGCGTCGAATTCGCAGGCTTGAACCTTTGGAGGATGCAATCAAGCAGGGAGTTCCCGACTTGTATGAGGCCTGGATATTCCAGGACTTGTATGGTGCCAACCCTGTTTGTGTGGTTTTTCCGCGATTGCCGCAAGGCTTGCAACCTGCCGAGAATATCCAGAGGCCCGTTCAATTCGCCGGTTATTTTCTTAAGGCTTATCGCTACCAATCCGCTCAAACCGTCCAGGGCAAACCGGTTGAGCGTGATTGTCCGTTGCTGGTGGGTCCAGAACTGTTGGCATTGCCTGAACCAGCCAAACCATCCTCCGACATGGGGGCCTGGCCAAAAACCCTTCTGACCGTGTTGTTGGGCACTTTTGCGGTGGCGATCAGCTTGGTTTGGGCCATGACTTGGTGGATGGGGCGAGGTGATCGACGGGTGCGGGCCAGGCTGGAGCACCTCAAAAAGGCCAATCGTTCCATGGATGGTCCCTTCTTGCCACCCAATTCCCAAAGTGAGCTGGCTATTCCACCGTTGAACTGGAAAGAAATGGGCCAAGATCCCCAGAGGGTAGCTGATTCCTCTGAAAGTCCTTTCCGGGTAGAATAAGAATTATTGACTTGGGAAGTTTGCCGAATCTCAGGATCCCTTGGGCAATCCATCCGGGGTTTACCGGTATGCAAACCAATTATTTGCCCGCGCTGGTGGCTGCATTGATCAGCTTGGTGATGCACGGTTTTTTGTTGGCGATCCTTCTGATGGTTCCCAGCCCGCTACCGGATGACCCGGTTTCAGAAGCCGGTTTGGAGACGGTTGTAGCGCAGAAGAAGGAGGAAAGCCTCCCGGATTTTTTTGAGGATGTGGGCGACCCTGACAAAGACCTTGGCACTACCGATCCCAATCCGGCAGATTTGAAGGATGATGTGGCCGCTCCGGTGGTGGAGAACGAACCGACCGGGGTAATGAACGAAGCTCCCGCGGTTTTGAATGATGCCGCCATCCCTCCTCCCCCAGGATTGCAGGCGGGCGTTTTTCAGGGCCCTGAAGCCATGGCGGATTTGGGAAACGCCGCGGGTGCGGAACTTTCTGCCGGTGCAGGAGGCATCATCAGTGCAGGTGGGATGGTCGGCCGGTCGGGAGGGGGCAAAAAAGTCGCACTCTCCCAGGGAGGTGGCAGTGAGGTTTCGGAGGCAGCCGTGGCCCGGGGGTTGCGGTGGTTGGCTAACACGCAAAACAAGGATGGATCCTGGTCGATTGAGAAACTTGGCGGCAACACAAAAAACGATGTGGCCGGGGCGGCACTGGGTGTTTTGCCATTTCTGGCGGCCGGCATCACTCACCGTCCCAACAGCGAGAAGGTGGAGGAAACTGCCGAGGGTGGACGGAGAGCCCGTGTGGATCATTCCCCGGTGGTTCAGCGGGCCTTGAATTTCCTGATGCTCAAGCAGAACAAGCGCTCAGGATCCTACAACGAGAACGCCTATGCCCACTCACTCGCCACCATCGCCATGTGCGAGGCCTGCGGCTTGACAGGCGACGCGCAGTTGCGGGCATCGGCACAGCGTGGAATCTCCCACGTCATCGATTTCCAGGATCCAAAGGGCGGAGGATGGCGCTACACACCCAAGCAGGAAGGTGATATGTCGGTTACCGGCTGGATGTTCATGGCGCTGAAGAGCGCCCAAATGGCAGGGATCAGGGTGCCTGCGGATCGTTACAAGCTGGTGGAACGGTTCTTGGACCAGTGTCTCAACAAGTCAACCGGGGGTTACGGTTACCAAGACGCTTCCGCTTCTCCCCCCATGACGGCGGCGGGCATGTTGTGCAGGCTGTATCAGGGGACTCGTCCCAACAACGAGGCCCTGAGAAAAGGGGCCAAGATAATCCTGGCCAATCCTCCGATGAAAAATGGGGATATTTATTATCTCTATTATGCCACCCAGGCCATGCACCATATGGGGCGCCAGGATGAATGCTGGGATTTGTGGAACCTCGGTCCTGGCAGGGATGGGAAAGGGGGAATCCGCGACTACCTCATAGACAAGCAAGTTGGGGGGCCCAGATCCTCTAAACCCGCCCCCGCCACCTTGGCTGGCAGTTGGAATCCCGAGGGGGATACCCATGCCGTTCGTGAGGGGGGACGACTGATGCAGACCTCCTTGGCCCTGTTGACCCTGGAAGTCTATTATCGCCACCTTCCGCTCTATATGAGTGATGCGGGACGTTGAAACAGCACCGTTATACCTGTTCGATGTATTCCTGACCCTCCGCCAGCGATTTGGCAAAGGATTCACCGGAAACTGTGGATGTGAGCACCTGTTGGTGCCAAGACGCCAGGGATCGTTCATGGAGCCAGGCTGCTCCCGCAACCACATCCCTCTCGCGCAGGTTGAGGTGGTCACACAGGCCCTTCAGTGTGTTTTCTAGGGAATGGTCTCCCTTGATCTCATGATGACGGACATGGACCGCCAGCAGACGGGCGACAAATCGAACCCGGGCTTTTCGCGCCTGGAATATCCTGAAAATCAAACCATGATCCGGGGCAAACAGCAGAGTGCACAAAGAAATAGAGAAGGCGGCCATTCCGATGGATCCCGCCAAGTTAAGGTCCAGGCTTCCGGCAAACCCGACCCCGGCAATGACAGAAAGTAAACCCGCGCTTACCGAGACCAGGAAAAATGGCAAAATCCTGCGGGTGAGAAACCAGCTACATATTCCCGGCCCCGCCAACAGCGCTACCAGCAGGATGGGGCCCATGGCATCGAATGAAAACACGATCACCGAAGTGGTGAGGAGCAGGATGAGAATTTCAAGAATCAACATGGGGCGGCCGAGGATTTGCCCCTGTTCCGGGTCAAAGAGAAAGAGTTGAAGATCACGCCAACACAGCCACCCCGCCGCGAAGAGTCCCAAAACAATCAACAGCATGTTCCACGCTGCGACGGGCCCCAAATCCCTTCCTGCCAATCGAAATCGCTCCAGCCAGGAACACTCAAGGTTCCCCGAGAGCACTTGATCAATATCCAGGTGCGTGTCAGATGCCCTGATGGACAGGATGAGCGCGCCAAAGGAAAAGAAAAGTGGGAACACCAATCCCAAAGCGGCATCCGCCCTCCCGCGAAGAATTCGGGTTAGCTTTGTGGCACCCCAGGCCGCGCAACATCCCGACAGGGCCGCTCCCAAACGGAGCCACGGGGAATTCACCACGGGGTGAATCCAGTAGGCAATGGCGATACCGGCCAAGACACTATGGCAAACCGCGTCACCCAGCAGGACTCGCCGGCGCAGTAAAAGGACCGGGCCAGCAAGGCCGCAGGCAATGGCACACAGGGCAGCGATTATCGTGATCTCAAAAAGGCCAGAAAAAGGATTCATGACTGAACCCCCTCGCGGCCGATTGTTGTTCTTTTGGCGACTGTTGTTGTGAAGATGGAAACCAGAGCCATCAGGGTGGCGAGAAGCACAAAAATGGGACCCGTGGGGATACCCCTGCCAGGATGGCCAAAACTGATTTCAAGGAGGATCACAACCCATGGGGTGACAAAGCCCACCAAGGCCCCTAAAAGGGATGAAAGGAAAACAAAAGTCCCAAATTTTCTGGTGTGAGGCCTGGCGGCCAGGGGCAGGGCCACAAGCAAGGCGCTCAAGACAACCATTCCCACCACCTGAAGGCCGCATACCACCCCCAAAGCCAGAAAAAGGTCCAAAGCCCACTCCACAATCAGGGCTGGTTGGCCCTGGAGAAAAGCCTGGTCCCGGTCGAACAGGGTATCCGCGATATCCCTTCCCAGGAAAAAAACAAACA
>CAWUOE010000009.1:0-22640 GCA_963923355.1 uncultured Gemmataceae bacterium
GAGGCAGGCGGCAGCATGCCGATCAATTCCTGGTGGAAATGATCGCGCAGCTTGGCAGCTTCCTTTTCAAATGTTTCTGTTTTTGCGGGATTGGCTTGGGCCCATAACTTGGCCCGGGCCTTCTCGCCATTCCGCCACAAGTTCTGGCAATGCCCAATCATCTGGTGCAACTGGCGGCCTTCCCGGCTCAAGGTGTCATAAGCCGTTTTTTCCAGAACCGTGGGCGCCTCGGCCACAGCGCCGCTTTGTGTGGCCATACTGCAGGCTTCGCTTAAAAAAAGCGGCAATAGTTTTTCTTGTGCTTCTTTCCATTCAAGGCTGGGGTTGGATTTTTCTTGGGTATGGAGGAACGCGGCTTTTTTGCCTAAGGGCCACGCATTTGAATCAATTCGGCTATGCTCGCTCTTGGCTTGATCTTGTGTAACAGAGGTCAGTTTTCCAGGGGCTCCTCCGCTACGATTTGCCACCTTGGCGGGGCCGGTCCAATCGGGACTGGTGCAGGCTTCCAGCAAAACAAACCGGGGCGCGATCAGCTCCACCAGCTCCGCGTCACCGCTATGGCTCAGCAAATCCCAGGTGTTCCGGTCGATCGGCTCTTCCCACAGCCTTTCCCGTGGACCAAAGGCGTCACGTGCCCAACATCCGGCGATGCGATCATCCAAAACTGCCGAGGCCAAGGCTACACGCCCACCATCCCCCTGACCACAAACCACGATTGGTACCTGTTCCTTCGAGGTCATCCAAGTCACCGCGGCACGGGTCGCCTCCACCTCCAAACCCAACGGCGTTCGCCCCATCTCGTACAGCATCCGGTACACAAATTCCCGGTGCGGCTGGTTGGTGAATCGGTTCAGGGCCGGATTGCCCGAAAAAGTGTGGTCCCTTCCAACAATCACCGGAATAATCACCCGGCATCCCTTGGCAGCCAGCGACCACCCGATTCCAACCTCCTTTTTCCCGTCAACCAGGCCAGCCGCTTCTTCCGGCGATTGCCCGGCGAATGGCCACAACACGCAACCTGCCAATGGATGCGTGTGAGCGGGCGGTTCTATCAGGATTCCCTCCCAGTGCAGGTCATCCAAAACGGTCCAGGAGACCCGACTGGCCTTGATCCCGCCTTTCTCCGCAATCAGAACCGGCTGATCGGGTCCACCGGACCAGGTCATGGTTGTTTTGGCTGGAGCCTTTGCCAATATTCCCAGGCTGTTTCTGAATTTCTCGCGCCGCTGTTGGCGCAATCGATTCATTCCCTGGGGGCCTTCCAGCCGGGCCTGTGCGGATGCTTTCTGGCGGATCTCAGGTGTCTGGGCCGTTTTAATCTCCAGATGGTTCCGGATGCCTTCCACCATTTGGGCCGCCAAATCACCCCCGTTGACCAGAAGACCTGTACCAGGCAAGGGACCGGTTGACGCGGTCTGGCTGAAAACAGCTTCAGGCAAGCTGCCAACGACAATGCCGGCGCAAACGCCTAAGATGGCGGGGCTGAAGAATCGATTGGTCAGTGGTTTCCTGGCGGCACTCATGTGGTATCCCTCGCGTATCTTGGGCCGGCTCGATCCGGTCTCCAAGCCTACTGCCCCGGCTCCCGCAAACAAGCCCCAGGTTGAAGGAGCGGCAGCGGCCCCCGAAATTGTCCCCGGGTGGAAGGTGATCGCGGCCCTGTTGATTTTGTACTCCTGCTGGAGCACCACCTACCTCGCCATCCGCATAGGTGTGAAAGATACGCCCCCGTTCTTGTTTGCCGGAACCCGCGTCACTCTGGCCGGACTTTGCCTATTGGCATTTTTGTCGCTTTCCGGGGGATGGCGGGCCGCCTGGATGAGCCCCAGGGACCTGGCTTGGACCTGCCTGGTCGGATTGTTCCTGTTTGTGGGGGGTAACGGCCTGGTCACACTGGCCCAACGCAGCATCGAATCGGGCTTGGCGGCGTTGTTGATCGCCACCACCCCGCTCTGGATGGCCCTCTTGGAGAGTATTTGGCCCGGGGGCGAAAGGCTTCACGTCGCAGGGTGGTTCGGGTTGGCGCTGGGTATGGCGGGCGTGGGTCTCCTTGCCCGGGGCCAGCAGGGAGAGGCTGCAGGCATGGCCCTGGTGCTGTGTAGTGCCTGCGCCTGGGGTATCGGTTCCTTCATCCAGCGGAAATTGCGACTGAAAGGTTCGCCTTACCTCCACGCGGGATGGCAAATGGTCTTTGGCGGATTGGCAACCACCTTGATCGGGCTGGTGGTAGGCGAATCGGGCAGGGTGACTGCGGAGACATTCACCCCCAGGGCTGTCGCCGCTTTTTTTTATCTGCTGGTGGTGGGTTCTTTGGTGGGTTTTGTGGCCTACATTTGGTTGCTAAAGCATGTGGGAACCGCCGTTGCGGGGACATATGCCTACGTCAACCCGGTACTGGCTGTCATCTTGGGGGCAGTGGTCGATGGTGAGCGAGTGACGCCCTTCATGCTGGCGGCGGTTCCGCTGGTGCTCTCCAGCGTCGCATTGGTGCGCCGCAAACCCGTTGCCAGGCCGGCCGCCCGGCCTTAAAGGTGGCAGGGATTTGTTTCAGTTCTGGTTTTAGCGGTGCGGGGAATAGCATCATGAACCCCGGTGGCTGGACCAAATGGCTGGTGGCTCTGCTGGTTTGCCCGCTTTATTTCGGGCTTTTGGCCCTGTGCGTGGTTTTTGCCGGAGATGATGACTCCATCCCGGCATTCAAACGAAAAAAGGCTGAAGACATCGGGTTCTTCAATCAGGTTGGGTTGGCGGTGGCCCGCGCAGCCCATCCCACCGGGGTGCAACCTGAGGTGATCAACCTCGAGCTGCAGGAGGATTCCTCCCAACCTGCTGGAAAATGCCTGGATATCCGTTTGCGTTACCGGGGAAAACTGACAGGCAGGCTTTACCATGCCAATGCCCGCCTGAGGTTGGACGCGGCAGAGGGCAGGCCATGGCTGGTTCAAGCAATCGATTACCAGGATGATAACCCCATCCCGCCCAACCGGCCGGCATTGGAAGCGCTTGTGGCCCAGTTGAACCGTTGAGGGGCTCTCAAGGTTTTCCCCCGGGTGCTTTCTGGTTTTCAGGGCCCCTTATTTCCGCCCGGATAGCCCCAATCTTCTTGCCGACCTCCGACTTGCGCCGCCTGAGAGTCTCCAGTCGCTGGATGCCCCGGTTCTTTTCCGGGTGGTCCGCACCGGTTTCAATGACGGACATTTCGTGTTCGAATTCCAGTTCCAGCAGCGTGTCGCACAAACGCTGGTAATGGCTCACCAATGCCTGCAACTCCACCACCCGCAGATCAATGTCCGGTGGCAAAAATGGGTTTTGGCCTATTGCTGGTGGGGTGAATTTGTGGGGGTTATCCAGTCCCGGCGATGCGGGTGCCGCCACGTTGCCTGCCATTCGTTTGGTTGGGCTGGTCTTCCCTGGCTCCTGATCCAGGGCCAACAGGAATGCCAGCAAAAGGGGGCTAGTCATGGCCTGGCTCCATCAAGAAAAAAAGCGCCGGTCCCGTGTGCGGGGATACGGCGCCTGGTGCGATAGAAATGTCGGGCGATCACGTGGGGGTGAGTCCCTGAACCGTGACGGTGAAGGCTGTTTCCGCGGTATGTCCGGCCCGGTCGGTTGCCCGCAGGACGATGACCGAGGTGCCCGTCTGGGTGCTCGAGTAGGCCAGGGTGAGGTTGTTCCCCACAATGGTGGGAGTGACCACATCTGGATTGCTGTTGGAGACCAC
This sequence comes from uncultured Gemmataceae bacterium, assembly GCA_963923355.1. Classification (GTDB taxonomy): domain Bacteria; phylum Planctomycetota; class Planctomycetia; order Gemmatales; family Gemmataceae; genus UBA6894. The sequence continues at coordinate 3,722 of CAWUOE010000009.1, forward strand.
CGTGAAGGTGAGTTGCTCGCCCAGCGACACAATATTCGCATCGTTGACCACGTAGTAGTTGGCCAGCTTGGTGTCAGTGCTGGGCACGGGGGACGCCTTCGTCACATCCTGCAGCGGCACATTCTGCAAGTCGCCTGTGGTGGCGTTGACGGTGTAGTTTGGTCCGGCGTTGATGGTATCCACCCGGTCCATGCCGGTTCCAACCACGTTGGCGAACACGGTGAACCCGCCGTTCTGGTTGTCCAGGTTTGCGGAGTTGTTGGTCACATTGAAGAAGAACTCGCTGGTGGCGCTGTCAGGGTCGCCGCCGACTTTGGCCATGGCCACCGTGGAGCGGATGTTCGACCTGAGCGGGCTGTACTCGTTCACCACCGGCGGGTTGGTGGTGATGTGGTTGAAGCCGGTCACATTCCCCGCGTCGTTGGTGGAGGGAACATAGCCGCCACCCTGCACCACAAAGTCGGTCACGGAGCGATGCCAGATCGTGCCATCGTATTTGTTCGAATTTACGTAGCTCAGATAGTTGTTCACGGTCAATGGGGCAGCCTGGTCTAGGAGCTCCATCAGGATCGTGCCGTCCGATGTCTTGAGTTGCAGCAGGGTGTTCGAGGCGTTCGGATCAGCGAATACCGTGGCCAGGTTGATGGTCTTGTTGGCCGTGCCCTGCGCCACCGTTTCATTCGCGATCGGATTCACCACTTCGGGGTCTACCTTGCCCCACGGATTGTCCGGGGTCGGATTGTAGAAGAGGTTGGTCGGCCTCTGACCCGGATTCGAAAAGCTTGTGAACACGAACAGATTCTTGTTCAAAACGGTGTCATAGATGTGGGTTTGCCCTTGGCTGGGCCCTGCCGGTGAGAACATCACCTGCTGGCGGGGTGGTTGCAGCCCCAGGGAGGCGCTGTAGCCGCCCGTGGCTACCGACACCCCTCCGCGGTATCCCGCGTCAAATGCCAGAAAACTGGTGTGGGCGGTGCTTTGCAGCCCTTTGAAAAGGCTCACCGTGGGAGTGCTGCCTGCCCCTTTGCCCACCACCACATCCTCCAGGTCGGAGTTGGAGAAGAAGCCGGTGGCAACGGAAAGCCCGCCCGTGAACGATTGCTCAAAGGCGTAGTAGCTGGCAAGCGGATTCGTGCTGCTGGCGTTGCCAAAAATCTTGATCGCGGGCGGTCCCCCGGGGCCCGCGGCGACAATCAGTTCATCCGCGACATTCCCGGTCACATTCCCCATCGCCACCATCACGCTGCCGTTGAAGCCGGAAAAGGCCGTCACGCTCGTGAGTTGGGAAAAGGTGAGGGTGGTTCCGCTGACGGTTGGCTTGAAGATGGTCACCAGGCTGCCGCCTCCAGCACCGGAACCTACTGCCAGGTCGTTGATGCCGTTGCCGTCATAATCACCGATGGCCACCGAGGCTCCGCTGGCGGCAAAATTCAAGAACGGGTCGAAACTCGCCAAAAGGCTCCCATTCACCCCGTTCCAAACGGTCACGGAGTCGTTGCCAGCCCCGGCACCGCAGGCGATGTCGTCCACGCCGTCCCCGTTGAGGTCGCCGGCTGCGACATTCACTCCGCCTCGGAAACGCGGATCAAATGCGAAAAAGTTGAGGAGGGTGGTTCCGTCCTTGCCGCTGACAGCGGTGACCGTGGGGGCACTACCGGCCAATGTCGCAACGACGGCATCGGTGTAGCCGTCGTTGTTGAAATCGCCGCTGGCGTTGGCAAGCCCGCCGTTGAAGCCCGAGGGAACCCAGCGGTTTTCCAAACCTTCCAGACCAAGCCGGACTTGCCGGGTGCGCATGCACCCCGCTTGCGCGCGTTTTTCCAGGCGAAACAAACCGGCTATCCAACCTGCCAGGGACTTGTGGCGCATGATCTGGCCTCTCCTGCTGCTTCCGTCAGGTGGTTGGCGCAACCGTCGGGTTTCCTCCCGTTTCAGGGATGAAAGCCAAAACGGAACACCAAAACCCTTTCCATTCTTCGGCAGGAGGCGCTTGTGCAATTCACTACAACTGGCAGGTTCGGCAAAAACTGACTAACCCCACCAACCGCCAAAGTTCAGGGCTCACCCTTAAGACGAGGGCGGAAGACTGGCGGTTGGCGGGAAAAGGGCGTCCTCCAGCCGGACTGGAGCGGGTGAGCCCTTTGCTCCAAGGACCAAACCAAGAAAATCTCCGGTTCCCACCGGAGTGGGCAAAACAAACAACTCACCGTGGGAAAAACCGCATTTGCTCCCGTGGTAGATGGCATGGCCGGTCATCATTCGCTCAATACGCTCCATGCGAGCCCCGTCAAATTGGCTGCGGTAAGCACGAACCGATTCCAGTTTTTGGTCCCAGGAATTGCTGACATCCACCACAAAACTGCCCGCCCAGGAACGGTTTTCCGCGTCAAAGGGGAACGGGGCATAAACCAGATGCTCAACCCGAAAAGGCTTCGTTCCCTCAAATCGCTCATCCCAGTGGGTAAGTTGAGAGCAAAATCTAGATGCCTCAATCAAAAGCTGTGCCTGATAGTGGTCGGGTGATGCGCCCACAGTTCTACCCGCTATCCCTAGTACCACCTTGGGGCGCAGTTTTCGGAACCAGGTTGCCAGGCGAAACCGATGCTCCGGGCAGTCCATTAGCACTCGGTTGGGTAATTCGGCATTAAAACGCAGTGAAATCCCCAAACACTCTGCTGCCAAACGGGCTTCCCGATCCCTTTGCTGGGGCGTACCCCGGGGGGTGGGTTCCCCGTTGGTGAGATCTAGGATGGCTACCCGAGCCCCGGTTTTTGCCAGCTTGGCCAAGGTCCCGCCGCATAAAATTTCCAGATCATCCGGGTGGGCGCCAACGGCAAGCACATCAACAGGTTGGTCAGGAATGTTCATGACTTGGGGCATGGAGCGGTTCCTTGCGGTCCCGTAATCAGATAGCAAGGTGGTATTTCACCAATACTTAATGACCGGGGGGGTTTAATGAGTCATGGTAGGGAATGATGGTTGTCACTCTGTCCCGGCCCACCAGTTTTTCCTGCCCTGAATGAGGCCGGGAAGATTTCTTCCCTCACCGCCTTCATGGAATCCGTTTTCTGACACGGAGTTGTTTGATGCGTGTATTGCTGGTGGAAGATCACAAGCCGCTCCAGCGAAGCGTCCGCCAAGGCCTCGAGGAAGAAGGCTTTGCGGTGGATGTGGCTGGCGATGCCCACGAGGCCGATTACAAGGTCCGCACAGCACAATACGACGCCATCTTGTTGGATTTGATGATCCCCCAGGGGGATGGGCTGTCCCTGTTGAAACAGTGGCGCAAGGACGGAATCACCACCCACGTGATGGTCATCACTGCCCGGGGTGAGTTGGAGGACCGTGTCAAGGGTTTGGACACTGGCGCGGATGACTACCTCGTCAAACCCTTTGAACTGTCGGAGTTGTTTGCCAGGCTGCGGGCCCTGATTCGTCGTGGCCACCAGATGAAGGATCCCATCATCCGCATTTTCGACCTGGAGATCGACACGGCGGCCCGCATGGTCAAACGGTCGGGAAAGGTGATTCACCTCACCCCACGGGAATACGCCCTGCTCGAATTCTTGGCCTACCACCGGGGCCAGGTGGTCACCCGGACCATGATCTGGAACCATCTGTATGATGAAATGGATGAAGCCACCAGCAATGTGGTGGATGTCTATATCCGCTATCTGCGCACCAAGATCGACAAGAATTTCCAGCCCGCGCTCATCCTGACCCGTTGGGGTGAGGGCTATATGCTCCGGGGTGAGGACACCCCGGCGGAGGTCGGCAAGGTCCCATGAACTCGCTTCGCCTGGTATTGGCAGGCTGGTTGCTCGCCCTGTTGGCCGGGTTGCAGGCCGGGGTTGGTTTCTTGGCCTACAGCAATGCCAGGCAGGTCGTTCTGGAAAAAACCGCCACTGCGGAGGAGTTGGAGCGCAACCGCACCGAGGAGCGCAAAAGCGAGGAGGCCGAGCGCCTCGATCGCCAGTTGCTCGACCAGGCCCTCACACTCGCCCGCCTGATGCAGGTCCACCTCGACTGGGGCCGTGTCCGTTACCGGGAACTCAATTCGCTGGGGATGATCAGCCTCGCTGCGGCACCGAACGGATTTGTGCTGTTCCCGGGCTGGTTCACAACCCAGTTCCGCGGCCCCCTCTATCAGGAAACCTTGCGCCAGGTCCCTGAAATCCGTTTCGACCGCGACGAGTTGACCCAGCAGCTCAATGATGTGACCGAGTACTACCAGGTGGACACGGTATGGGGCAGCACCTACCGCTCCGAATCGCTTTCCAGTGGCGGTATGGGGATCGACCTCCGTTCATTTGCCCCTGACAAGGTGCTCTATTTCGAGTTTGGCGATTATGAGTTGCCATCCTTGGGGACAGTGGTCCGCAGGGTTCGTTTGAAGGCCCCCTCCAGCCGTCTGGTGCCAACCGGCCCTGGACTCAATCCCATGCCCGGGGGTGGCCGTCGTGAGCGGGGGCCTGGGGGCCGCGGAGGCGGAAATCCCCCGCCCCGCATGCCCGATGACGTGTCCATGCCCCTCAGGCCATCGGTATTCATCCAGTGTGCATACCCGGTGGAAATCCGGGAAAAAGCCCTGGCACTTTGGGATGAAAAGCTGGAGGAGGCCCGGGCAAAATTGTTGGCTGAAAAGGATGCCAGTCTCCGCCATTTGGCTTGGCAATTGGCGCTTATCAGCACCACAACTTTTTTGCTGGGGGCGTTGGGCACCGGTTTGCTGGTCCGCTGGGGACTTAAACCGCTTCGCAGGTTGTCCGAAGCGGTTAGCCGGGTCAGCGAACGGGATTTCCGCTTGCAGGTGGAAAGGGGTTCCCTGCCCGAGGAACTGCAGCCGATCGCCGGCCGCATCGATGGCATGCTCGGCCAACTCGAGCGTGCCTTCCAGCGCGAAAAGCAGGCCACAGCCGACATATCGCACGAGTTGCGCACACCGCTCGCCGGAATCATCACCACGTTGGAATTGGCGCTCAGGAAAGACCGCACCGAGCAGCAGTACCGCGAGTTTCTGACCGACTGCCGGGAGTCAGCGGGCCACATGGCCCGCATCGTCGAAAAACTGCTGGCCCTCGCCCGCCTCGATGCCGGAACGGCCATGCTTCAGGTGCGTGATGTGGATTTGGCCGAGATGGGGCAGCAGTGCCTCGATACAGTTCGTCCGCTGGCCAATGCCCAGGACATTGAGCTGGTCCACCAGGGCGATTCTCCCTGCATGATCAGGACCGATCCGGACAAGCTGCGGGAGGCTCTGCAGAATCTGCTGCACAACGCCATCCAGTACAACCGTAAAAACGGCCGGGTGATCCTCAGGCAGCGCGCCTTCCCCGGCGAGGTGGTGGTGGAGGTTCAGGACACCGGGATAGGCATCCCTCCCGAGGCCCGGGAGATGATCTTCGAGCGGTTCTACCGCCACGATCCCGCCCGCAACACTGATGGCTCCAGTGCCGGTTTGGGTCTGGCCATCGTGCGCAGCTTCGTCCTGCTGATGGGCGGCGCAATCACGGTGGAAAGCAAAGTGGGGGAGGGCACCACCTTCCGCATCCGCATGCCCCGCGAAAAATCAGCCGGAAACCTGTCCGGCAAGGGAATCCTTCCAGCGCTGGCCGGTTGAATCATTCAGGCCCAATAATTTCACGGCGGGCCCACCTTCTCCCCGGTTGGTTCCTTGGCGAAAAGTGCTTCGTCCTTAACTATTGCTGCCTTTTTTAAGCAAATTGAGCCGGCAGGAATGATCCTGCCGGCTCATGCCATTCTGGAAATCAAGCAGCCTTACCCGACAAAAGTTCCACCGTAGTAATTCAGGTTGGCCCCAGGCCCATAGGCAAAGAAGCTGTCAATCACCACTGCCTGGTTCTGCAAAGCCTTTTTGCCGTCAAACCGGACCACGTTGGGTCCCGCCCCCGGGCCGGGGCTGACGATGATGTCATCAACCCCGTCGGCGTTGATGTCCTGCACGGTGGCCACCCGCACACCGCCACCGAAATTCGGCGCATAGGCATAGAAGCTGGCCTTCACGGACATGGTTTTGGCTTCCACCACCACCACATGGGGAGCTGCCGCGCTGGCCCCGGTGATGATTTCAGTGAATCCGTCCCCATCCAGATCGGCTGCAGCGATGCTCGTGCCGCCTCGGTACAGCGGAGAGTAGGCATAGTAGCTCTGCAGCACGGCCCCGGATTTCCCATCGAAGGTGACAATATGCGGGGGAGCGCCGGCCAAGGGTGCCGTGATGATATCCATCGCCCCGTCGCCATTCACCTCGCCCGCCGCGACACTCACGCCACCCAGGAAACCGGGGGAGTAGGCGTATTGGCTGAACAGGGTCGTGGTCATGTCCCGCCCGCTGATGGCCACAACGTGGGGCGGCAGGCCCACGCCGCTTGGAGCGCCAATCACATCCCCGTAGCCATCGCCATTGATGTCACCCACCGCGATGCTCAGCGGGCTCTGCAGCCCTGGCCCGAAGGGATAAACCACACCCAGGGGATTGAAGTTCGACCCGTCATAGATCTGAACCTGGCCACCGATCCGTGCTGAATAAAGCAGGTCAGCCACCCCGTCGTTGTTCACATCTCCCTTCGCGACCGTGAAACCACCCGTGTAGTTCGGGCCGAAAGGTTGGAACACGGTCATCTGCTCGTTGGTGACCCGGTTGAACATTTGCACAAACGGGCCTGCTTGCGGTGCAACCAGATAGAAGTTTTCCTGCACCTGCTGGAAGGCCGCCACGGAGGTGCTGCCCGAGGACGAACCATAGTTGTTGTTGCCGGCGTATTTGGCCTCATATTGGTAGGTTCCAACCTGATCGGGTGTGACCACCAGCGTTGCGGTGTTGCCCTTCAGGGAAGAGGTGCCAATCTTCACCCCGTCGCGATAGAAATCGATCGAGCCGGACGGCTGCACCGCAGGGTCCTCGGCGCTGTTGGTCAAGGTCGCGGTCAGGGTGACCGGGGTTCCCACTTCCACCCGGGCGGCACTCGGATTCAAGGTAAGCTGGGTGGCCGCCTTGCTGACATCGATGACTACCTCATTGGAGGTGGATCCCTGGTAGTTGGTCAGGTCGCCGGTGTAGATGGCAACCACGCTCAGGCTGCCGGCCTCCAAACCGTACGAGGTGTAGGTGACCGGAAGGGGATTTCCGCTGGAATCCAATGCCAAGGGAAGGCTTTGGACAAGTGTACCCGCGGCATAGAACTCCACGGACCCGCCGGTGTAGGAGGGGGGCCCGTTGGGCGTTACAGTGGCCGTGAACTGGACTGGGCTCCCATACACACCCGAAACCGGATTGGCAGTCAGCGTGGTGGTGGTGGCCCTGCCCACCAGGGTGAGGGTCTCGTCCTTGGATGTTTGTGACACGTAGCTGCCACCATTACGGTTGTAGACCGCCACGATGCTGTTGTCACCCAGGGGCAACATCGCTGGGTCCACCGTGATGGTGTAGGTCATGGTCCCAGCCGGGTTCGGCGTGGGCGGATTGACCGTGGCGATTGTCAGGGATCCATCCGCGGTCTGGAAAGTGACCGTTCCGATTGGGGTTCCATCCGCTTTGTTGTAGTTCACAATGGCAGTGAACGGGATAGGAACTCCCCGGGTCACCGGATTGCTGAACGGACTCAGGTTGATCGTCGGGATGTATCCGATCTGTTGCAGCACCGAATTCGACGTGGAGTTGTTGAATTTGGTGGAGTCTGCGGTCACAAACAGTGCCCTGACGTTGTAGTCACCAAGGACTCCGAATTGACCTGTGATGGAGAAGGCGCCTGTCGAATCCACAGACCCGGTTGCAAACTGGGTCCAAGCGCCACCGCCGGCGGGTTGCCGCTGCAACTGGATGTCGCCTGCGGGCACCTGGGTGGAAGGTGCGTAATTGACGGTTCCTGTAAACAAAACGTTTTGATTGGGCGCCTGTACGTCTGGCTGTCCCAGATCCAAAGTCGTGGTCGTGTTCGCCGGACTCACATCAATCGTGAAGGTGTTGGTCTGGCTGATCGCATAATTGGTGTCGCCTGAGTAAAGGGCGATATAGTTGTTTTTCCCGGTGGGCAGCACATTCAGGTCATTGGTGTTCACCACCAATTGCGCTAGGCCGCCCAGTTTGAAATCGGTGGTGCTGAGGGGCACGACCACACCGGTGGCGTACACGATGGACTGGTCATCGGCGTTGACCAAGGAAATGGTGCCGGAGATGGCCGTGTTGGGCACCTTGTTGTCGTTCCATTGCGCCTTGGCCGTGATGGTCAAGGGCACCCCGAAGGTGGCCTTCAGGTACGGGTTCGGGTAGGTCGGCGGAGCGGCGGGAGTCAGCGCTGGATTCACAATGGTCGTCTGGGTGGCGAACTGCACCTCATAGGCGCCCATGTCCACCGCCAGGTTGATCAATCGCTTCACACCCCGGGCATCGGTGTTCAGTTGGATCGGTTGACCGGTGTTGTAGACCGAGCTGTTGCCCGAATCACGTGCAGGGCTCAGTCGATCCAAGGCGATGGTCAACACATTGCCCTGGCCCTGGTCGGGCAGGATGCTGACAGGTTGTGCCGTCAGCAAGCCGATTTGCGGCCCAAGGTTGTTTTGCAGCCCGTAGACATCAAAAATGGGAGCGGAGTCGGAGGCGGTCAGATCACCGGACCCGGCTCCGGAGCTGGGGAAGCCGGTATTGTAGGCTGTGTTGTAAAGGTTATTGCCCGAGGAGGTGAAAGTGGTGCCCTTGTAGGTCTGGTTCGAATCGGAATAGGCCGCAGTTCCGGCATATTGGCTTAGTGCCGGGTAGTTGATGCCAATATTCCTGGTCAAAATGGTATTGAGGAGTGTGGTGGAGGAACCCGAGCTTGTGTTGTTGAACAACCCTCCCGTGTCCGTCGTGTTGGTCGGGGACAGACCAAACATGGTGTTTTGGTAGATGGAGTTGATGCTCCTGGCTTTCCCAATTGAATAGGGATTTATCAGGCTGTTGTTGGTGATGGTCACATTGACAAGTTGGGCGATTGTAGTCCCGGTAAAAGCACGTTCCTGCACCGTGTTGGGAATGGCTGGATCAACGCCTGCCGCTATAATGAGAGCTCCTCCTTGGAGGCCTTGGCCACGGCTCGTCGTGCCTACGTTGCCAGCGCCATTAAAACTGAAGTTTCCGTTGCCGTTGTTGCGCCCCACCTGGATGTTGCTGGACAGGTTGTAATCGCCAACCAAAAGATTGATGTTAGGGGCAGGAGTGGTTGCGGTGGTGAAGGGAAGTGGGGCGATGGCGTACGCCTTCGTGCCAGCCGTGTAGGTGGCGAAGGTCAATACACCGGTCGCGTTTGAAATGCCTACCTGCAGGTTGTCAGTATCCTTGTTCTGGGCAATGGCTACATCGTCGTTGCCGTCCTTGTTGAAATCCGCAACTACCAGTGCCCTTGCGGAATCGCCGGCGGTTGCCTTGGTCCAGTTGAATACCACACCGTCGTAGTCGAGCAGGGTGAGCACGTTGTCCGCGGTTTCGGCGGTTGTCACAACGATATCTTTTAAGGTGCCGGAGGCGCCGTTCAGGTTGCCGATTCCGATGGCAGTGAGCGCTTTGTCTATGGCTTGGGTGGTCGGTCCGACAGCAAATGTTCCGGGGTTCTTGCTGTCATTCATCAGAATTCGGACGTTGTTGGATGTGGTGGACAACGCCGCGGCAATGTCCGGAAGGCCATCATTGTTCAAATCGCCCACGGCAACATCAGCGGTATTGGTGCCGTTGGTATAGGCTGTTGCCGTGAAAACACCTTTGCTGTCAGAAATGGCTACCTGAATGTTGCCTGTGCCGGTGTTGTTGCCAATCACCAGGTCAGCTCGGCCATCTTTGTTCAAATCCGCTGCCGTGACAGCTTTCGATTTGCTGCCGAATGTGTAGTTGACCGGATCGTTGAAGCCGAGCCAATTGCCTCCGGTCACACCCTTGTTCAGGAAAACGGTAAGGTTGCCCGTTGTGGTGTTGCTGACAGAGGAAAGGTCAATAAAACCATCACCATTAAAATCACCGGCAGCCAAGTCAGTCATTTGGCTGCCGCCGCTTAAGATAAAATCAGGTGTGGTGGCAAAAGTGCCAAATCCAGACCCGGTTCGAATTTGGATATTGAGCGAATCCAAGTTGGAACCAAGCGCGATGTCGGTGGCACCATCATTGTCAAAGTCTGCAGAAGTCACAGCCACAATCAAGGCGCCCACGTAGGGGTTTGCGGTGGGCGAGACCTGCTCAACACGGTTCTCCGTGATGGTCAGGTTGCTCAGGTTCATATTGGCAGTCTGACCGTTGTTGCTAGTCAGATACATGGCGCCACCACCGGCATATTGCGGCAGTGAAGCCGGGGGTGGAGGGGTATCAGGAATCTTGGTGTAGGCGAAGAACTCTACCTGGCTGGTGACAACGTTCTTGTTGAAGTAGCTGTTGGTGATCGTGGTGGGACCGCCGGAAAAGATTGCGCCGCCACCGGTGTTGGCTGGTGAGGGCATTAACTCGGGGTTATCAGCGAAGTTTGTGGTGTTGTCGTAGGCCTCAATTTTTGGAAAGTGTGTGATGGCTACCGAGTTTTCAGTGAAGCCCGACTGGTCAATGTTCAAAGTTCCAGCGTAGTTGAAGATGGCTCCACCGCCTGAATTCAGGTTGTTGATGCCGGAGTTCTTGATGGCCGGATCGCCGACTGAATTTCTAAGGAACAATGATTTGGACACATCGAGGTTTGAGCCGTTGTAGGCGAATATGCCGGCTCCACCTTTGTTCGCATTGGGATAAGGAGCGCTATAACTGGTTGGGTCGATTTGGATACCAGTCGACCTTTGATTGTCTGCAAAATAAGAATTGACGATCTTGGCGTTGCTTCCGCTTAAAGTAAGGGCTCCGTTAGGAATTTCGGTGAAATAAGTGTTGTTGATAGTGGTGGTGCCTCCAGATACGGAGACACCGTTTTCCCCTTGATAAAAGGCGCTGGAGTTGATGGTAAGAGCCGAGCTCCCAGAGTTGATCGATAGGCCGCTTCCCATCGCAGAAGCACCGGTGAAGGTGGAATTGCTGACGGTCAGTTTTCCGCCGCCGCTGTAGGCGATTTGCACGCCGGCGCCATCAAACGCGGAGTTGCTGATGGTCAAATTCCCTGCTCCCCCTGCTGTCGCGATGAAGGATGACGCTGAACCATCAAAAAGCGAGTCGCCGACGGTCAAGTTGCCCAGGTTCTGGATGATGGTGACAGATTTGGCATCTCCATAATGGATACCCGAAATCCTGAGGTCACGCGGTGTGCTGTTAATCAGTTGGGAAACGATGATGTTGCTGGCAAGGCCCTTAGTCGGATTGCTGAATATGGCTCCGGTGCCCTTGCTGTTGCCAATCGCGGTCAAAAAGGATGCTCCGGTTCCTGCACCTGAAAGCGTTCCGGTGAAGGTGCTGTTGGCTCCCGGGTTGATCACCGCAACTTGGGTGATGTTGCCCGAACCACCGATCGCCTGGACCTGGAATCGGGCGCCCCCCGTGAATTCAGTGGATCCCTGATCCAAATAGTCGCCAACCTTGAACCCGCTCCCACCATTGACGATTTGGGCCGTGGTAACCGTCGAAAAACCACGGTCCGATTGAAGGATCAACTTGTAATCATTATTCCCGGTGCTGTACCGCCCCGGACCCACGATGGTGATATTGTTTTGCTCTATCTGAAGCGCGCCCACCGCGCCGTTCAGCGTGAGGGTTTTCGGGCCCTCCCCTTCCGGGAAAAGGCTGTCTGCGAATCGGATCTCGTCACCGGAAGCGGCCAGCCGTTCCACGGCCTCCCGGAACGATCCCGGCAAAGGATTGGTGGGGTTGGTGCTGTCCAGCAGGTTGGTGACCACAATCACCGCGGGCACTTCCCGGCTTTCCAGGGTTTCAAGGGCCAGAGTTTTCTTCCGGCTGACTTTTGCACCTGCCGGGTTCTTGAACCAGTGGAGAGGGTTCCAGCCAAGGGTCTTCTGCGCCATGATCAACCTCTGGTATGCGCCTGTCTCTGGCGTGGTGGTCCTTGCTTCCCACAAACCGAAGCCTGTGGAACTCGTTCCCTGACGGCACTCATCGCAAGGGATCGTCGTCCACCTCGGCCCAACTCTATCCCGGCTCTTGCAATGGCCGTCTCGATTTTCCAGCACCGCCCGCAAAGCCGGACAGATCAGCGCGACCCGCTTGCCACCTCTGGCAAATCCAGCCAAAAGTTGTCTGGGCGGATGCTGGCAACAGACTTATGACGATTTTACAGTGATTCCGGTTCTACCGGACATGCATTGGCCCCACAGGAAAGCATGCGGATTTAACCCATTTTTAATAATCCTTCAGGTTTTTCCACATGTTCACTCCCCGCCGCATCCAATCCCCCGGCCGCCCCTCGATTTCCCTGTTGGAGGGTGCCCGCCAGGGACCCACCGTGGTCTTTCTCCACGGTCTGGCCCGCCGTGCCTGTGACTGGAACCCACTAATTTCCCTGCTGAATCAAGCGATTCACCCCGTTTCCCTCGATTGGCGGGGCCACGGCGATTCCGACAGGGCAGGCAGCTACCGGGTCGAGGATTATGTGCAGGACCTGCAGGCACTTTTACCCCTCGTGGCCCACCATCCGGTGATTCTGGTGGGCCACTCCCTGGGTGCCCTGGTGGCGGCGGAATTGGCCACCCGGGACCCCGGAAAAATTGCCGCCATCGTGCTGGAGGATCCCCCGACCCCAGGGTTTTTGCACCAGCTGGATAGCACAGGCTATTTCGATTTGTTCAAGGCCTATGTCCGCTGGGGCGGAAGCCAAGCTTCAGTTTCCCACCTAGCCAACGAATTGGCTCGCCTGGAGATTTTGGACCCATCGGGCAAAATGCGTGCCCTCGGTCAAATGCGTGATGCGGCCAGCTTGCGGTTTATGGCGTATTGCCTCAAAAGCATGGACCCCACTTGCCCTATGCCGGTGCTGAACGGGCAGTGGCTGGAAGGCATTCAGATGGCCCAATCGCTGCGCCAAATCCAATGTCCAGTCCTCCTGTTGCGCGGAGACCCAAAATTTGGCGGCATGATGCCCCAAGCGGAAACGGATTTGCTCTTTGCCCCGGTTTCAGACCTGACACGTCTCGACCTCACCGGGGTGGGCCACCAAATCCATGGTGCGGCGACGGAAAGCATGGCGCGCGCTGTGTGGGCATTTCTCCCAACGGTGGGTTAGTCTGAGTGAACGGGCTGGATGGGCCCGTTCCAATTCCCTTTCTCCTGCCCGGACTTTCAACCATGGGACCATGGTGGACGCGGGATGCCTCTGGCCGGCTGGAGCCGCTGGATGAGGCCTGGCTTTCAGCCGGGTTGCACCAGGCGGCACTCCAGGTCGGGATCAATCATCCCCACTGGCCCTTGTGGCAGGCGGAACTGGTTTCCGGGGCCTCCCATGTCATCACTCAAAACCTCTCACCCGGTGAGGTGGTTCCCAAAAACGACCTGATCGACCGCCTGGGCACCATCTTGGCCCAATTGGGTCAGCCCGACCTGGCTGCCGCTTTCCGCATGATCGCGCCAGGCATTACCAGCACCGTTAGCAAGTTCGATGCGGTGGATTCCAGGGATCACTCTGTGTCTTGGGTGGACCTGATGGGGCCCGATATTGCCGAGTTGCTGGACCGCCAGTGGTTCGCCCCTATCTTTCCATCTGGTTCAAAAGATTGGAAAGGCACTTACCGGGTTCCCCATGCCCGCTTTTACCTGCCCGGATGTCATGACCCGGCGCGCGCGCTGGTCCGCCTCATCCAGTTGGCAGCCGGGTGCTGGGGCGAGATCCATCTGGTGGGTGCTGCCCTGTGGCTGGAGGAATTGGGAGCAGGCCCGGGCCGTGGATTGGAGGCCTTCGATCTGCTGGAGGAAGCCGCCACCGGACTTGGAAAGAGGCTGCGCCTCCACCTCCCCATGGGCCCCGGGGCGGCACCCCACCACGGCCAGATGGGTCTTTTTTACTTTGGCAGTTCCCAGGGACTGCGTGAACCCGCCCAAGCGCTACAGCGGTGGTTGTTGGAAAAAGGCGACCGGGTTGCCGTGACGGGTTGGATTCCACCCGAGGAGACAAGCAACGATCGCGTGTCTTCCCAGGCCTTGGCCACCCTGGCTGAATTGGCCAAGCCGGGTAGGCCTGTCCGTGTGGAACGATCCCATCTGGTCCCCGACCTGTTGGCCCATGCCGGTGCCGGTAAAAAACCGGTGGAAGCGGTATTTGGCGGTGTCATTGTGCGCTGGGAAGCGGTTTCCACCTCCAACCTTCCCGACACGGCAATGGACCAGTTGGTGGGCTTGGCAGTTCGGGCCGGATGCCGTTTGCGCCACGGCCTCCGTCAGGCGGGTAAGAGCCTGTGGCATTCAGATCCCGCACTGCTTTGGCGCATGGGTTGGTTGGTCCGTTTGGAAGGGGAATGGCCTTTGGCTATTTCCCAACGTCTCGAAAAAGTGGCCCTCCAGGTGGCCCAAGCCAGTGAATTGCCATTGGTGCTCGAAACAGAATCCACTGAGTCCACCAATCGAATGGATGCCAAGCTTTGGCGTTCCGGGAATCGCCCGGTCCCTTCGGGTGATGGCCCCTGGTCGCTGCATCTGGATTCAGAACAGGACCCGCTTATCCCTGGAATCAGGTGATATCTCTGGAATCCAATTCATTTATTAAGGCGTATGAAAAGTCTGAGACTTCTTGTGTGAAATTCGCTGGGTTGTTATGCTTTTGGCTTGTGCTTGAAGTGAATCGAAGGCCAATTTGCTTCTGAAATTTATCGTGTTTGGGCCGTTTTTGGAGCCATTGCCTCATGCCGCATACCAGAAGTGCAGCCAAAAACCTGCGCAAGAGCGAAAAACGCCGCAGCTACAACCGTAATGTGAAGCGTGACCTGAAGCTGCAACTCAAGTCCTTCGACACGGCGGTTTCCGCCAAGTCCGACCCTCAGGCTGCCCTCAAGGCTGCTTACCAGAAGTTGGATAAGGCCGCTGCTCGCGGGGTCATCCATCCCAACGCCGCTGCTCGCAAAAAGTCCCAATTGGCCAAGGCTGCAACCAAGGCCAAGGCTTAACTTTTTTAAAAAACTTCAATGCATAACGCCGTGCCGGACGGGGCTAATTAGGCCTCAGCTGGCGCGGCGGTTCAGTTCACGTATCCAAGTGGCGGGATCCTCATTCCGCTCCTGTCGCTTCCACAAGAGGAAGCACAAGGCCGGTACCAGGATCGGCCTCACGATGAAGGTGTCCACGATCACCCCGAAAGCCAGCGCGAACCCGATCTGAACCATGGTGTTCAGCCCGGCGAAAACCAGGGTGGCGAAGGTTCCCGCCATGATCAGCCCGCAGGACGTGATGGTGGATCCGGTCGCGGCCAAAGCGCGCCGCATCGCCTCCACGGGAGACCTCCGTTTTCGTTCCTGCACCATGCGGCAAATCAGCAAGATATTGTAGTCCTCGCCCACGGCCACCAGGATCACAAACAAAAACAGCGGAACTCGCCAATCCACCTCTCCAAACGGCCTGCCAAATCCCCAATGGGCCAGCAGCATGGTGGCTCCCAGTGTTGCCAGGTAACTGAAAAGGACCGAGGCCAAAAGGTAGCATGCCAGGGGCACATCCCTCACCAGGGCCAGAAGGATGGCCAGAACCGCCAACAAGACCAGCACGTTGATCCGCAGCCTGTCACCCTCGGTGACTCGCGCCAGATCATCGGCACCCACCGTGATCCCGTAAGTTTCCGCTCGCACAGGGGCGAAATGAGTCGTGTCGTTGGGCAACTCGCTGTTCAGCCAGGCTTGGATCCTGCCCAGCACAGGAATGCTGCGCGGGTCAAACGGGTCGGTGTCCAAAACCACTTCCAGCCGCGTCACATGGCGTCTGGGTTTGTCCTCGGTGGGTTCGATCGCCGCAACGTACTGCTGGGCGGACATTTTTCGGACCTGCTGGTCGATTCCTCCCCTCAGGCTGGCCAATCCGGTGCTCAGCAGGGAACCGTTCCCGGTGCCCGATTTAATGGCAGGTTCTTCAAGCGGTTGGCCCAGTGGTCGTGTGAGGGCGCGAACTTCCTGCACATGTTCCAGTTGCAGGAATCCCTTGCTCAAATGCTCGATGACCGTCCGGCCTTCCGGGGTGTTGAAATCCCGCTCGGATTCCAAAAACACCGTGATGGGCCCTGCCTCTCCGGCCGGAAAATGCCTCTGGATGGCCTGCAGTCCTTGGATGCTGGGGCTGGATGAACGCAGCTCTGCCGTCGCCCGGTAACTGGCTTTGGTCAGGCAGCCCAAAACTGCGAAAGGAGCCAGAACCAGAAAAGCGCCAATCCACCATAGCCCCGGCCGTTCCGAGATCACCCGGCTGGCCTTCTCCCAAAAACCGCTTTTTTCAGAAGCTTCTATCCCATGGCTTGCCAGCAGGTCATGGAAGCGACCAAAACCTCTGCCGGGTACCTGCCCGGGCCAAAACGCCCACCGGCCCGCCAGCCGCAAAAGTGCTGGTGTGAGGGTGATGGAGGCCAGGAAAGCCACGGTCAGGCTGAGGGCGATGGCCGGACCACCGGAACGGATTTTCACAAATTCCGCGGTCCCCATCAGGCCCAACCCAAAAATCACCGTTCCCGCGCTGGCTGCGAGGGCGTGTCCCACCTGGCCCAGGCTGCGTTCCACTGCCGAACCCATCGGCCTTCCTTCAGCCAATTCCTCCCGGTAACGGCTGATCAGGAACAGGCAATAGTCGGTACCGGCCCCGTACAGCATCACCACCGCGAAAATCTGACTGACGTTGGCCAGCTTGAATCCGGGAAGGGTGGTCAGCATCGCCAATCCCTTCAGTGCCACGAACACTGACAACGCGATGGTGAAAAGCGGAATGACCACCATCAGCGGGGAGCGGTAGACAAAAAGCAGGATCACCACCACCAGGACGATCGTTGCCAGCGTGGTTTTGTCCAGACTGTTGGTTCCCGCATCGATCAGGTCCCGGCCGATACCGGCTGGGCCGCTCGCGTAAACTGTTGGCCTTTTTCCCGCTTCCGGGAAGATTTCATCCATCAAGGCACTGACCCGCGCATTGGCGCTGTCCACGGTCAATCGCGTCTGGGCCGCCAGATACGGGCAATTCAACTGCACACGCACCAACTGGCAGAAGCCGTCCTGGCTGGTGAGTTTCTTGCCAATTCCCGGATCCTTGGGGGAGGAAATGGACCGGATTTGCAGGGCGGGCTCCCCGGTCCGCAGTTTGTCCAGTTCGCCGACAATCCGGTTGACCAGGGTTTTGTCCTGGTCGTCCAAAGGCCGGTCCGTTCGTTCCACCACAAAGACCAGGTTGCAGGCATAGCTATCCTTGGGGAAAGCTTCTTCCAGGAGCTGATACCCGCGGACGCTGGCGCAGGACGGCGGCAGATAACGGATGTCGTCATCCTGACTGTTCTTGTCCCAATTGGGAGCGGTTGCCCCCATGAACACAGCCAAGAGAATCCAGGTTCCAAGGATCATCCAGGGGTGGTTGCTCGCCAGTCGCCCCAGAAAACGGAACATCCCCACCCCTCCCGGTCATGGCGAGCCAATGCACAATGCTGTCTGCCCAGAACCCAAGCGGTGTGTATCCGCTGCAAGTGCTGAAACAGCCTTCTATTTCGATCGGTCGATTAGTCAGTCAAAAAGAGAGATGTCCAGATCAATTGATGTTTATGGCCAAAGCTATATCTCTTAGATTAACCAGATTAACCATTTTTACATAATTTCAAGCAGTGTAAAAAAAGGGGACCGGCATCCGCCGGTCTCCCTTTGGGATTTTATTGGCTTTCAACCGGCTTTAGTCCCGAGGCTCGGTGCCTTCACCGGTACGACCTTCCGCCCGTCGCCTGGAACTGTCCGGGTCATTCTCAATCCGGAGGATTTGCTGGAAAGTTTGACCATCCACTTTGAGTTCCAAACGGTAGTCACCTGCCGGCAGGCTTTGTCCTTCGCGCGACCCACCTCCTCTGGGTCCCCCCCTACCCGGGCCACCTTCCGTTGAGGCTGCCTCAGGAGTTGCCGCGGGGTTTGCCCCGCGGTTCCTGTTGGGACTGGGGCCTCGGCGAAAGTCCCAGATCACTCGGTGCCAGCCGGCATCCTGAGGGCATTCCAGGGTGCGCACAACTTCCCCCTGAATGTCATAAATCTCGATTTTCGGTTTTTCCTTGGCCTTCTCGTTCAATTGGAAATGGATCACGGCTCCGTTGGCCGGATTTTCGCCACGGTACCGTCGCGATCCACCACCGTAAATGGGGCCCCGGGTTGGCTCAAATCCCCACTGGGTGGCTGTATCCGGTTTGAAAAGGGTCGCCCTGGCCTTGGTTTGGTCCGGCGTGCTCTGACGAAGGGGAGCGATATCCAGAATCCAGACCCCTCTGCCATGGGTTCCCAGAACGATCTCACTCCCCCGGTTCGGCTGGGCAACCTCATGGACGGCGACGGTGGGCAAGTTGCCCTGAACCCGCGTCCAATGGGCTCCCCGGTCGGTCGAGATGAAAAAACCGAACTCGGTGCCGCAATAGAGCACGCGCGGATTCACGCGGTCTTCACGAAGCACTCGGGTGGAACCGGTGGGCAGGTTGTTGGACAAGGCGGTCCATTCCTGACCATGGTTTTCTGTCACCAGCAGCAGCGGCCGCTCATCCCCATCGCGGTGCCCGTCCAGGGCGACATAGCAGCGGCCAGTCTGGTGCCTCGATGGTTCGATGCTGGCTACCCACCGGGGATTTCCCGCCGCCGGGAGGCCCGGGGCCAGCAGGGTGTTGCTCAGGTTTTGCCAGGTGGTTCCCATGTCCTTGCTCAGCCAGAGCCAGCCATCATCGGTGCCTGCCCATAATTCCTGCGGATCCAGCGGGCTTTCCGCCAGTGCCGAGGCGGTACCGCGCCGGGTTCGGGACAGTTCGGGGGAAATGGGGCGGGAGGG
>CAWUOE010000010.1:0-22417 GCA_963923355.1 uncultured Gemmataceae bacterium
CATCAGGACACGGTCGATGTAACCGGAATGACGGTGGATCCATTCGGAGCCCAAATCCTCGAGGGCCGGCTGTATGGAAGGGGCGCTTGTGATGTCAAAGGATCAATGGCGGCCATGCTTGCAGCCCTGGCGGAGGTCCAGCAGTATTCCGGCCCTTTTTCAGATCGAATCATCCTCGCCTGCACTGTGGATGAGGAACACACATTCCTCGGAGTTCAGGCCTTGCGGGGAAACATTCCCGGAAGCATCCAAATCGGGCCGGCAATTACATGCCATCCGGATTTCGCCATCGTTGCTGAACCTTCGAGCCTAGCAATCATCGAGTCCCACAAAGGCGTGATTCGATGGAACATCCAGGTACTGGGAACAGCCTGCCACAGTTCCACTCCTGACCTGGGAAGCAACGCAATCTACGCCGCCAGCGAGATCGCAAAAGTTATTGAAAGGCTTCATGTTGAGTTGCGCGCCGCCTCCAGTAACCCCATGGAAGCGGGTAGCATTTGCCTGACCCAGATCGCGGGAGGTACGGCCCCGAATATTGTCCCGCAAGATTGCGTCCTGCTGGTGGACCGGCGCATTGGATTCAGCGAAACTCCTGAAATGGCGGATCAACAGCTGAGAAAGCTGCTAGACAGTTTGGCTTTCCCATCCGGAATCCAATGTCGGCTTTCCAATCCGATCATCCGTTGCCCGGCACTCAAGCCCAAAGGAAACAATGCCGCCCGCAGCAATCTCGCCGCAGCAATCCACAAAAAAACAGGCCGATGCGAGTTTGATTCCGTCGCCTTTGGAACGGATGCTTCCACCATCGCGGAGCACGGAATTCCCTCCGTGGTGTTCGGACCTGGCAACATTGCCCAGGCACACACCAGGGATGAATGGATTGATTTGGCAGAGGTTGAGACCGCTTCACAAATTCTGTTCCTTCTGGCAACCCAAAACCCAGCAAATGGTCTGGAAACCACGGCGTGAAAAAGTCAGGATATTGTCTGGTGAAAGCCATCCCGGTTAGTTTGTTTTTCCGGGTCTTTCATGGTTCGGTGGAGGACTGATTTGTGAGCATCGTCAGGGTTGGATTGGCAGAAACCAGGAATTTCGCGGAAGGCTACGACGCCATATTCAGTGGCAAGGCCACAACAAAAAAGAAGTTATCCAAACCAGCCAAAAAGGCTGCCCCCAATTCCAAAGCGCCCAAAGCAGTGAAGAAAGCCAAGAAAAAGAAATAACCCCGTCCAGCGTGCCATGGATTCGATCCCATGGCACGCTTTCACCTGAACGCCTTCCAATTAGTCCTGCGCAATCATTCAGGTTTGACAGGATCTTTTTGGTTTGAAGCCGCCTCATTTCCAAAAACGCGATCAGGTGTGACAGTAGCCCACTCGTTTTTTATCGGGGCCTTTTGCAAATCCATTTGAATCCATTCACCCATTTCCTGGCCGAGGGTTTCCTGCCATTGCTCGGCGGACATCAGGACCTTGGGCTCCGAATCGGCGTCATTTCCTTCCAAGCCGCCCGCCCAGTTGGAAAACTGGTTCTCCGCACCCCTCCACCAATCCTTCAACCTCTCTTTCCGGATCAAAGCTCCATCGACCCGTACCAGGCAATTCCCTGTGCCATTCCAGCTGATCCATTTGGATTGGGTTGTCCTTACCAGCCAATCCGGAACAGGTTTTTCGCCACCCCCCTCCACAACAACCGCACTGGAACCAAGCACCATGTTACATTTCGAGAAATCCATGGAAAGGACGGGAGAACGCATGGCAGGCGAAGCGGAAGGCAATTCCAAATGAGCCAATTCCTTTCCCAAAAATAGGTTGCTTTCCGAGACATCCACCTCGATCGGCCTGCCGGGATTTACGCGCAACAAGCCCGCGAAACCACGCACCGTGGTGCCCCTTAGGCCCAAGCGTCCGGGCTGGACCGCTTGAAACATTTCGGATGGTTTTCCCGCCGGTCCGGGGGAGGCCATGGTAGCGAGCACTGGAAACTTGCCGTCTTCACCCCCCAACAGGGTTACTGAACAGTCACGCAACTGACAGTTGGTCTGGTTTTCCAAGCTGACCAGGGAAACCGGTTTCGAGGCCATCCCCTGATCCACCAAAATGCTCAAATCCTCTAGCACCAGCAGGCAACGATCCAATTCGAGAAAAGCGGTGCCACCCGGACCAGGATCAAAAACCAAAACCGGCTTGCTTCCTGAATCAGGCCGGATGGTGATTTCAAATCCAACCTTGCGAATCTTCACCGGGTCGACTTTCAAAGTACCCGAGTGTCTGATCGCAATCACATCCCCTGATTTGGCAATCTCAAGGGCCTTTTCCAGCGATGGGTGGATTCCCCGAGCGAGGTCGGACTGACCGGGGACAATCACATGTCTTCCGGCTATCTGGGTCTTTTTCTCGTTACCGGAAGAATAAAACGAAATTCCAGCAAATTTTTCCGCCCCGGCGAACCGAATCCCAGACGGCTCCTTCCATTGGAGTTCCGCAACGACCGCAGGTTGGAAAGCCTGCAAAATTCCCGATCCCAAGTTTCCCAGGGAGGCCCGCTGGTCACTCACCACCACCTCAATCTCATTGAGGGAATCCAGCGGTTTGGGGTCCAGCCATGGAGATTTGGAAAGCTCCTGACTTTCCTCATCTGAACCCTTTCCATCCTGCTCCAGTTTGGAACGGAATGCCTGAAGATTCGTTTGTTTTCCAGACTGCTCCCCGCCCAGGTAATCAGAAATACCCCGGAAACGATTGGCCCTACCCACGAACCAGAGCCGGCTGGAGTTGGAGGATAAGTCAATCAGATTACGTTCCAGATTCTTTTCAGCCTCGTTGCCGGGGGCCAGAAGGCAACGTCTGAGCGATATTGCCGCAGAAGTTGCTCCCTGAATTGAAAAAACCGTCTCCCTTGAACCAAGCAAAAAGCTGGAATTCAGAAGACTGATCGAACCATCTCCGTGGATCGAGCCCCCGGTGTCCACAGCTTGCATGGGCGGCATGCCTGGCACCATTGTCATGCCCGGCACCATGGTACCCGGGACCGGCATTCCCCCCGCCCCGGTTGCCGCGGGTTTTTCAGCAGACGCCTTTTCGGTTTCCCCTGGATAACGATCCAAGCTTTCCAGGCGAAAGCCGGTCCTGTGGGGACCAAACAGACAATTCTCGCAGCGGATTTCCCGGTAATAACCACGAGCCAGTATGGCGTCCTGCCCACCATAAGTCGCCGAAAACAGCCTGATCGAATCAGGAACCGTTTCTGCCGCCGCAGAGCTTTCCTTGAAACCCAAAAAAACCGAATCCCGCACAAGGACCGCAGGGGCGATTCCTTGGCAATTGATGGCCAGGGAGGAAACCCTTCGACGGTCATCCATGACAGACCCGCACTGGATGAACTCGCATCGCTCCAAAGTCAAGGCGGAAAGGCGGTTACCCCTAGACTCCAAAGCCCGCAATTCGTTGGCGGACTCCCTTGCATCCAACAGGAAACGAACACCATCCAACTGCACCGATTCCGCATCCAAGGCGACCATGGCCCAAGGACCGGAAAGCACCCTGCCGTCAAAGTGAAAACGTATGGTGGTCCGACGGCCGGGATGAGCCGACCGAATCACCACATTTTTTGCGCTCACTAGCAAACCCGCATCGGGCCTGTCTCTCAAGTCACTCAGGTCGAGGTCACCATGAAGTACAATCTCAATCCTTTCCTTCCCAGCATTCGCTTCCAGCCAATCGGCCAGTTCAAGTGCAGTGGAATCTTTTCCGTCAAACAGGGCCAAAGGCTCCACCCTGGGCTGGCCCTCCTCCTTGCCTTTCTGACCGACTAGAGCAGACGCACCATCTTTGCCTGATTGGGTCGCGCCAGCCGAAGAGGCCCCACCTTTCCCGGTACGATTCCAGTCAAAAAGATATATTCCCAGTCCACCAATAATCAAAACAAGGAGAATCCCCATCAGGGAAGCCTGCCGACGATTTCTCTGAACTTTCCCTTTTTCCGTCGGTCGTTTGAGGTCTATCTGGAGGGATCCAGCCACCGACTCGATCGCCTGAACCAATTCAGCGGGGGTCGCAAACCGGTTTTCCGGTTTTTTCTCCAGCATGCGATCCAACAAGGCAACAGCGGCAGCCGGAATCTCAGGAACAATTCGCCTGGGATCAACGGGCTTGGATTGCTGATGGAACGCCAATTTTACCGCAGCACTTCCATCGGGGACCGGTGAACGCCCCGTGAGCATGTGATAAAAGGTACAACCCAGTGAATAGATATCACTTCGGGAATCAGCCCTTCTGGGATCCAATGCCTGTTCAGGCGCCAGGTAATCAAACGTACCCAAGGTAGCCCCATACCGGGTCAGGGCCTCTTCGGACGGTGCAGCCAGGCTTTTAGCCAGACCCAAATCCACCAACTTGACCTTTCCGTCGGTGGTGACCAATAGGTTCGATGGCTTGATGTCCCTGTGCACCACGCCTTTTGACGCCGCATGGTCCAGTCCCAAAGCAGCCTGATGGACGTAAGGAAACGCCAGCCCAACAGGAAGCCGGCCCATGCGGTCTATCAGGGCCTTGAAAGTTTCGCCTTCCACATACTCCAAAGCCAGGAAGTGCAATCCTTGATCGTGGCCGGAAGAATAGACCCTGGCAATATTTTCATGGTCTAGTTTCGCGCCGTTTTTCGCTTCCTGATGGAAGCGTTCCAGCGTGTCATGATCCTTGGCGTTTTCAGGAGGAAGCACCTTCAACGCCACCAAACGATCTAAATGGGTGTCCCTGGCCAACAGGACTGCCGCCATACCACCCATTCCCAATTGGCGAATCAATTCGTATTGGCCAAGCTTTAAACCGCACACATCCTCGGGGAGGTGAAAAGGTGCGGCAGCCCCATTTCCGCCGATTACAGTTAGCGTCCCGTCCGAATCCCCCGTGGGGGATAGTTGCTTGGAAACGGAAGACCCTGACCCACCGCTTGAAAACAAGCGATGGGACGAGCCCCCATCGTTAGGTACCCCAGACGAACCCATGCCTTACCCTTGGGAGAAAGGCAGTAACATCCCTGCGCAAACAGGCATCCTTGCCACCATTCATCAAGAAAGGTGTATCTATAACTATATCAAGATTAAGGCACTTGAGTCAACTTTGTCAATCAGCCGAATTGCAGCCATTACGCGCGTTCACCTCATTCCCACCCCCTAAATAACTCCAGGTGTCGGGCGAGAAATTCTGCCATGCGGTTGTGAGGAAAATCGGAAGAAACCTGAAAAGCCAGGTGGATCACCGACTGCCCAAAAGCCCCATCTTTTATTCTCCTTGCGCAGCCGATTCCCGCCAACTGGGCGAGGTTGAATCCTCCGGAGGGTCCGGTGAGCCTCATTTCCAAGTTTTCCGATTCCTTGGTGCGCACAGAAACCCAGATTCGTTCCCCTTCAAAAAGGCGAACATTAACCACATCACGTTTGTCGAATTCCCAAACCGCGGTGGGGACCACCTTTCGGATCAAACCAACAAGCTCTTGCAAAAGGGCGCCATCCCATTTTCTCCCTTTGCCTATCGGAAATCCTTTGTCTGAAAAATGCCACTTATCCCTCAGCAACTGCCATGGCATGAA
The DNA here is from genome assembly GCA_963923355.1 of uncultured Gemmataceae bacterium. Lineage (GTDB taxonomy): Bacteria > Planctomycetota > Planctomycetia > Gemmatales > Gemmataceae > UBA6894. The sequence continues at coordinate 5,593 of CAWUOE010000010.1, forward strand.
TTCCCCGGCAGCCTCTGTGATTTTGGTCAACTGTGCTTGGTGCGAAGCGGATGCAACCTTCAGGAATTTTCTGAAGGCTGGAGTCTTCACCTCCCTCAAGTAATGGGCCAAAACAGTTACCACCTGCCAAGGCTGTTTTTTCAGGTTTCCAACACGCACCCTTGGTTCAGATCCGTAGATTTGGAGACCCTCGGTTTGATCAAGCGGCCTGATCCCCAAGGAGTCCTCCAATTCCTGCTGGCTGAAACAACCTTTTTCCACGCGAAAAACGAGTCGAACCAGCCACTCCATTCCTGTCATCGCGTGGAGGAACCAAGAGGCGGGTTTTTTAACCATCGATGAAACTACTTCCACCACGGAACGACTATCCCAGACAAAAGGGGCAAAGCCCTGAATGTCACCCATTTCCTCTTCCAACCATCGGAGGATTTCTCCGTCCCAGCGGCAAGATCTACCCTCGGCTGTTAATCGAGTCTCGCAGTGCCAGGTCCTCCCATCTTCCTCCCATGGCAATTTTCCTTCGACAAAATCCCTTTCCAATTCAGGTTCCTTGCTGGCTTCCAAGCTGATTTCTTCCGCGACAAGCTTGACACGCTCCTGGGACGGGCTGTCCTTCAAGGCCCGAATCAGGTACGGGGACGTTGCTGTAAGTTTTCCACCACTTTCCGTGATGGTTCCATCGAAGCTCTCCCAAATCCCAAGGGCTACAGCCTCCGGACGCCCTTGGCCGACAATCATTCCACCACCCAGGCCCGCCTCAGGTCCCAATTCAACCACCCAATCGGCATTTTTGACCACCTCCAGATTGTGCTCCACCACCACAATGGTGTTGCCTTGATCAGCCAGGCGGTGGAGGACCTCCACCAGTTTGGCAACATCATCGAAATGCAATCCGGTGGTTGGCTCGTCCAGTATGTAAACAGTGCGGCCGGTAGATGGCCTGGCCAATTCTGCGGCCAACTTGACACGTTGCGCTTCACCGCCGGACAGGGTGGGAGCTGATTGACCCAAACGCATGTAACCCAACCCCACCTCCTCCAACCTTGCCAACAGGTGGCGAATCCTTGGGAAATTTGCGAAGAATTCCAATGCCTCGGCAATCCGCATTTCAAGGACATCGGCAATGCTCTTTCCCTTGAATTTGACTTGGAGGGTCTCCGGGCCATAACGCTTGCCCCGGCAGGATTCGCACGTGATCCAGACGTCCGGCAAAAAGTGCATTTCGATCCTGCGCTGGCCATTGCCTTCGCAGGATTCGCATCGCCCCCCGGGGCGATTGAAACTGAACCGCCCGGGCTGCCAACCACGGATTTTCGAATCCGGCAGCCGGGAGTACAATTCACGGATCAGATCAAACAGCCCGGTGTAAGTCGCTGGATTCGACAGGGGTGACGTCCCGATCGGTTCCTGTCCCACATCTATCACCTTGTCCACCAAACCGATCCCTTCGATCGCATCCACCCTGACCGCTTGACCGCGAATCCCATGAAGGCTTTTCAAAAGCGAATCCCGCAGGACGTCGTTGACCAGAGAGCTTTTCCCGGAACCGCTGACCCCAGTCACCGCAATCAGGCATCCCAGGGGAAAAGAAACTGTCACATTGGCCAAATTGTTCTGCCTTGCACCCCTCACCGCCAACCTTTGGATAGTTGGATCATTCTGATGAAATCCGACCGGTTTTTCTCCCAGGATCCTGCGCTTATTCGGGTAGGGAATGGATTTCTTTCCCGCGAGGTATTGTCCTGTCAGCGATTTCACGTCGCGAGCCAGGCGGGGCAGGGGGCCCTCCGCAGTCAGGCGTCCTCCCTGGTCACCCGCTCCGGGACCAAAATCCACCAAGTGATCAGCCCATTCCAGCACCTCACGCTCATGCTCCACCATGAGCAAGGTGTTTCCCAGATCCCTGAGTTTGCCTAGGGCTGACAACAATCGGCGATTATCGCGCGGATGCAATCCGATCGTCGGTTCGTCCAGCACATAAAGGACCCCGGTCAAACCGCTTCCAATCTGGCTTGCCAGTCGGATTCGCTGGGCCTCCCCACCCGACAGGGTAGGGGTTGACCGGTCGAGAGTGAGATAGCCCAAGCCCACCTCGACCAAAAAACCAAGCCTCTCCCTCACCTCACGCACCAGTTCGGAAGCAACAGCCTGACGATTCCCTGAAAAATCAAAGTCCTTGATTTTCCGGAGGGAATCATCCAAGGAAAGGGATTGGAACCGGGCCAAGGTCATCGGCGCGCCATCCGTTTCAAACCGAAGGTGAAAGGAGCCTGATTCCGGGCGTATCCTCGCACCCCCGCAACCGCTGCAAGGGACCTCTCCCACCAGCGATTCAAGGCGTTCACGCAATGCCGAACTGGATTTGGCGGCTTCCTGCAAGGACGGGAAAATCCCACGATAGTGGATCTCGTACCCGGGTCGACGACCCGTTTCAACCAATGGAAGCCATTGTCCCTCGCCCGCGCCGTGCAAAATCAACTTTTTTGTGGAATCGCTCAATGATTCCCAAGGTTGATCCACGCCCCCCCGCCCATGGGCCACCAAATTACGGGCAATTTCAGCAAAGGGGGACTCGCCGTCCAGGGAGGGCCATCCCGCCAAAGCGCCAGCGCGAAGCGAGATATTTTCATCGCGGATCACCCATGCCGCCTGGGTTCCCCTCTGCACGCCAAGGCCCTCGCAACTCGGGCACCATCCCAGCGGGCTATTGAAGGAAAAATGGTGGGGTTCCAGCCTTTCGTAACCTCGCCCGCACGAATGGCATGACAGTAGCCGGCTGTATGTTTCAACTTTCCAATCTTTCTCATCCCGCTGCTGGTCGACGGATGCCACCCGCATAACGCCCCTACCCAGCGAAAGCGCCTTTTCCACCCCGTCCGCCAGGCGTGTTCGCTGACCCGATTTGACCACCAAACGGTCGACAACGACCTCCAAGGCAATTTTCCTGCGGTGGTCCAAGGTTGAGATTTTTTCCAGGTCCTGGGTAACCCCATCAACCCGAACCCGGGCATAACCGTCCCGCCGCAAACCTTCCAAAAGGTCCACGAAGGATTCCTGCCCCCTTCTTTGAATCGGGGCTAACAAATAGACTCTGGTTCCCTCGGGAAATGCCTGAACCCGCTCGATGATCTCGTCTGCAGATTGGGCACCGACCGGAACACGGCAATCTACACAGTAAGGCGTTCCCAACCGGGCATAGAGCACCCGGAGGTAATCGTGGATTTCCGTGACTGTCCCGACGGTGGACCGGGGCGATTTGCTGGCCGTTTTCTGTTCAATACAGATGGCAGGACTCAGTCCGGTTATTTGCTCCACCTTGGGCTTTTCGACCTGCCCGAGGAATTGTCTGGCGTAGGAGGAGAGTGACTCCACGTACCTTCGCTGGCCCTCGGCATAGATGGTGTCTATAGCCATGGTCGTTTTGCCGGAACCACTAGGCCCGCAAAAAACTGTGCTTTTTCCTCTTGGTATCTCCAAAGAAACATGGCGCAGATTGTGCTGACTGGCCCCTTGGACCGAGATTTCGCGAATCAGTCCCTGCTCAGTTTTTCTGGCCTTGGCGCCCACCTGTTTTCTTTTGGAAGTACTCACTGCCAAGGCCCGACCCGACCTTTTCAAAACCTTGGCCAAGGCCGCACCAGTGTGGGAATTCGGACAGGCTGCCACTTCTTCCGGAGTTCCGGCAACGATCAGCCGGCCACCCCTGGCTCCACCCTCGGGCCCCAAATCAATCACCCAGTCAGCGGTTTTGACAACATCCAAATTGTGTTCAATGACAACAACGGTGCTACCTCTTTCAACAAATCCGTGGAGCACCTCAAGCAACTTGCGGACATCCTCGAAATGGAGCCCGGTCGTGGGCTCATCCAGGATGTACAAGGAACCGCCATCCGTTCGCTTGCACAACTCCTTGGCCAGCTTGATCCTCTGGGCCTCACCCCCCGAAAGAGTGGGGGCGGACTGGCCAAGTTTGATGTAGTCCAGCCCTACCGCCCGCAAGGTTTCGAGCATTCCGCGAATCTTGGGGACCGATTCAAAATGAGCCAAGGCGCTTGCGACATCCATGTCCAGCACCTCCTGGATGTTTTTGCCCCTGTGTTTCACCTGCAGGGTTTCGTGGTTGAATCGCAACCCGTCACAGACCGGGCATTTCACCCAGACATCCGCGAGGAAATCCATTTCCAGCCGGGTTGAACCATTTCCCTCGCAAGATTCGCAACGGCCCCCCGGACGATTGAAACTGAACCTGCCCGGGCCAAAACCTCGAGTCTTGGCCTCTGGCATCAGGGAAAAAAGGGCCCTGATCTCATCAAATACCTTGATGTAGGTTGCCGGATTGGATCGAGGAGTCCTCCCGATTGGTGCCTGGTCAATACAAATCAGGCGGGAAATCTCCCCGAAACCCTCGATACGATCATGATCCCCTATCCTCCCCGCGGGAGTTGCCTCCTCCCCTGAGTCTTCGATTTCCGCCCCCCCCTTCAGCAAGGCCTTCATCGCGGGAGCTAGGATGTCATTGACCAGACTGCTTTTCCCGGAGCCACTGGCCCCTGTCACGCAGACCATCCGGCCTAGCGGAAAATCGACATTTATCCCACGCAAGTTGTGATGGCGAGCCCCCACAACCCGGAGGCACTTGCCAGTCCCTTTCCTTCTTCGAACCGGAACAGGGATGGAACGAATTCCCGCCAGGTAATTCCCGGTAATGCTTTCGGCACAGGATTTAACCTTTTCAAGGTCTCCCGCAGCCACCACCTTTCCGCCCAAAACACCCGGCCCGGGACCAAAATCCACGACCCAATCGGCGGCAAGCAAAGTATCCTCATCATGTTCGACAACAATCACCGTGTTGCCCATTTCCTTGAGTCGAATCAAACTCTTGATCAATCGCTCATTGTCCCTCGGGTGGAGCCCGATACTTGGCTCATCCAGGATGTAAAGCACGCCAACCAAACCGCACCCAATTTGGCTTGCCAAACGAATTCTTTGGGCCTCGCCTCCTGAGAGGGTTGGGGCCTGGCGTTCCAATGTGAGATAGTCCAGACCGACATCAAGAAGGAATTTCACCCGGCCCCGAATTTCCTTCAGGACTTCCTCGGCAATCAATCCCTGAGTCGGACTGAGGCCCTTTTCCAGCCCACCCTCTGCAGGGGCCAACCATTCCGCCAATTCATCGATCGGCAGTCGCTCCACCTCAACCAGTGTTTTCCCGGCGACTCGAACCGAACGAGCCTGGGGATTCAACCTCGCCCCCTCGCACTGGGGGCACCCCATGGTGCGCATATATTTTTCAAGTTGGGCCCTTCTTGGGCCTGCTGAGGCCTTGCGAAAGCTGGCCATCAACTGGGGAACGATTCCTTCCCAAGCGCCACCGTGCTTCCAAACCCCGCCCCCGCGCTGTTTCCATTCAAAAGTAATGTGAGTTTCACCTGCACCATCCAAAAGCCAGGATCGATGCCGGGATGGCAACTGTCTCCACGGTTTTTTCAAGTCAATACCCAGGGTTTTGGCCACACCCTCAAAAATATGCTTCCTCCAACGCCCCATCCCCGTCATTTTTCCAACCAAAGGAACCGCCCCAGCGTGAAAACTGACCGAATCATCGGGAACAAGCAGTGCGGGATCAAAGGTGTGCAAGGTTCCCAGACCATCACAAGCCTTGCACATTCCGGTCGGGCTGTTGAAGCTGAATAATTGGGGGGTCGACTCGGTGAAACTCAAATCGCAAATGGTGCACGCGTATCGCGAATTGAACAACCTGTCTGAAAAATCGCCCACCCCCTCACCCAACGGACGCTTTGGAGAATTGGAAGCCGACACGATCATCTCGCCGTTGGCGAGATTAAGCGCAGCCTCGATCGCCTCCGCAATGCGTCCGCGGGCATCCGGGACCACTTTCAGCCGGTCCACCACAACCTCAATGGTGTGCTTGATTTTCCGGTCGAGGTTCAATTCGGCATCCAACTGGACCACGGCACCATCAACTCGGGCTCTCAGGTAGCCTTTTTTTCTCAAACCTTCAAAAAGGTCTTTGAATTCTCCTTTTTGCCCCCGGACAACCGGCGCCAGGAAATAAACCGCCGAACCATCTTCCATTGCCATGACGTTTTCAAGTATCTGGTCACGTCCCTGGGCCTGAATTGCCTTGCCACATTGCGGACAGTGGCCAGTTCCCACACGGGCAAAAAGCACCCGCAGGAAATCATGGATTTCCGTGATAGTCCCGACCGTTGAACGAGGATTCCTGCCCGCGGTTTTCTGCTGGATGCTGATAGAGGGGCTCAACCCTCCCAAATACTCGACATCGGGTTTCGAAAGCTGGCCCAAAAATTGGCGGGCGTAGCTTGACAAGGATTCGATGTAGCGCCGTTGGCCCTCGGCATACAAAGTGTCGAAGGCAAGGGAGGATTTTCCAGACCCGGAAACCCCGGAAAAAACAACCAGTTTGTTTTTGGGGATCTGCAAATCCACGCTGCGCAAATTGTGCTCTCTTGCTCCTCGAACCACAATCAGATCCTTTGATTCATGCCGCAAGAAACACCCTCCGAACCAATAATTAAAAAGATATATTTTTATATCTTTCCTTGATAATAGTCTGCTGGTCAGCCTTGGCGATTGCCTAGCCTTCAGATGAAGACGTAATCTATTGATATGCGGGTCTGAATCCCCGGAACTAAATTTGGTTTTCCCCACTCAGACAAATGGAGGAGCTAAAGCTGATGGCGCTGGACCCTCCACACGAAGAATCCAATTCATCAGGGCCGGAGGTTGCCCTGGAAAAGGAATTGATTCGTCGCTGCATGGGGGGGGACCAAGAGGCTTTCAGTGTGCTGATCGCACAAAACCAAGCGCGGCTTTACCATGTTATTTTCCGCCTCCTGCGGGATGCTGAGGAGTCCCGGGACATTCTTCAGGAGTCATTTTTGAATGCCTACCTGAATCTTGCGAAATTTCAGGGGAATGCCAGGTTTTCGACCTGGCTTTATCGAATTGCGGTCAATGCAGCCATAAGCCACCGGAGGAAAAAGAGACCGTTGGGAACAGGGAACGAGGACCATGGTGGAAAGGCCCTTCAGGAAGCCATCGCCTCCAACCGTACCCCTGTGGAAGGCCCACACGCCCGAATGGACACGGAAGAAAGGCGAACGCTCCTGATGGAAACCCTCGACAGTTTGAGTCTCGAGCACAGGAGCGTCCTTATCCTGAAGGATATCGACAATTTAAAATACGAGACCATCGCGGAGATCCTTTCGGTTCCGATCGGAACGGTCCGAAGCAGATTGAACAGGGCCAGGGCAGAGTTGCGTCAGAAATATCTGGAAGCAGATGAAAAGGGCAGGGGAGTGGAGACTAAAAAATGAGCCCGCTTCCTGAATGGCACTCCCTGGTTGTTGCCGCGGTAGACGGAGAGATTTCCGTCACCGACCGAAAAAAACTGCGTGAAATTCTGAAAACCAACAAAAAAGCCCGCCAGCTCCTCAAGGAATACCGGGAACAAGCACATTTGCTTTCGCAGGCTCAATGCCCACCGCTTCCCTGCGATTTTGCCTCCGTTTTCAGAAATGAGCCCGGATTCCAAAACACGGATGGTCAACCCAACCCCAAACCGAAGATCCACCAATCAGGCAAAGGGTTATCCTCCCATTCATTCACGTTGGCAACTTTCGTGGCTTTGGCTCTCAGCCTGCTGTTGATACTTGGTGTCGGATTTTCCTTGTTCACCAGGTCCAGGAATGATTCATCTGCCCTAGATAGTAAATCTGTTCCAAACTCAACCAACCCACCAATTCAAAGCCTGGCTGGAGGCCAAACAGCCTCTGCAAAACTCAGAAGCGGCATTCTGGAATCGGACAAGATCTCCAAGCAGTCGGCTTCAGGGCAAAACAATAAAAATTTGCCCGCCCAAATGAATGAAAATTTGGCCGCGGAAAAATTGCCATTTTCTCCATCCGACACCAAGTCTGCCGTTGTAGCAGACAACGGGAAAACTACCCAAAGGACTGAAAAGGCAATTGGTCTTAACGAAGATCAAAATTCTGGAGAGAGTGTTCAATCGAACCTGCTTACGGCTCCCTATTCCAATCCCGGCACATTGATTGAATCCAAAATATCCGTGCCCACCTGGATTTCCTGGGAGAATCCCCGCCTCGAATGGAACGCAAATTCAGCTTCCAAAACCATCCTTTTGGAAATCCCGTGCAATGACACCATGGCTGTTTCAGGGCAAATCATCCAGATCCTGAAAAACCAAAAGAAAGGCATTTTGGTTGACAAGTTAGCCCAAGACCGTTTGATCCAAAAGAACATCCGAACTCATTTCGGCATCTGCCTTGAAAATATGAATTTGGTCGATGTTGAAAAAATGCTTGTGTCTCTCAAAAAGGATGTGGAAAATCTAAAAAATAAAACGGCTATTCCGCCCTTGGGCAAGGGAATTGCCTTGTTCCCCCCTGATTCAGAGCTTCCGACTGTTTTGCAATTCCCCACCAACCACGAATCGATGGACAAACCAATCAACCAACTTTCTGATTTGGCCCCGAACCCGAATTTTGCCAAGAGCCCTGCAAAAGCAAACGATGCCCTGAAAAAACTTCTGCTGCCAACCTTGAACATTCAGGGAAAGGTGGATGCGTTGGTGCTGGCACAAAGCCCTTACTACCCGGAGGTACGAAGTTCCTCATCCAGCCAAGAGATCAGTCTCTACCGAAAACTTAAAACCAGCCTAGACACAAAGGGATATCGAGTAATCATATTCCTTCGCCAACTTCATATTTAATGCAAACGCATGATTGAATTTTTGTTTTCCAAATGCATTCACTGTGCTCTGACATATTTGGGGTAGGCTGAATAACCCTAAAACTTTTACAATTAACAATATGTTCGTTGGCGGTTTTGAGTTCCAAAAACCCCAACAATCGCTTCTGTATTTCACGACATAAGGCTTAATAAAATGGAATCCGCCGATATCGCGCAATTTAGAAAAGAAAAATATAACGCAACGGTTGCCTCCATTCACAAGGCCCATTCAGACCTTATGGTTATTCGGGTAAAACCTGACAAAGAACCAGCACCCCACAAGGCAGGCCAATACACGCTCCTTGGGTTGGGGAATTGGGAACCTCGTTTTCCCGGGACCGCGGAAGAGTCACTCCCCGAAAGCGAAAGGAGCAAATTGGTTCGCAGGTCATATTCCATCAGTGCCACCGTTCTGGATGAGAATGGGAATCTGGCTGACAACACCGGCAAATCGTGGCTCGAGTTTTACATCGTGTTGGTGCGGGAAACCGCGACAGGCAAGGCTCCGGCACTGACCCCACGATTATTCATGCTCAAGGAGGGGGACCGGATGTTCTGCGGTGAGAAGATCACCGGAGCCTACACATTGGATTTGGTCAAACCGAATGACACCGTGCTTTTCCTCGGGACGGGCACCGGAGAGGCCCCCCATAACTACATGCTGCAGCAATTACTCAATCGCAAGCACAGCGGGAAAATTGTCTCGGCGTCCTGCGTGCGCCTGAAAAAGGATTTGGGCTACCTTTCCATGCATGAGGAATTGATGCGACGATATAGCCAATATCTCTACCTTCCCCTCGCAACTCGGGAGCCTGAAAATGCGGGCAAAAAGGTCTACATCCAGGACCTGATTCGAAGCGGGGACCTTGAATCGAAATTGGGATCAAAACTGGACCCCGCATCCACCCATGTTTTTCTTTGCGGAAACCCATCCATGATCGGAGTTCCGGAAAAAAACCGGGAAACAGGCGAATATTCCTACCCTAAACCCGAGGGTGTTATCGAAGTCCTGGAAAAGAAAGGCTTCAAGGCCGACAAGGGGCACCACGAAAGGGGGAATATTCACTTCGAGGAGTACTGGAGCTAAACCAGGGCCCAGACAAATCTTCCCCCAAGCTCCCACGGATGGGCCAGCCCAATGCAAACGGAAACGGTTGGCAATTACCGCCTTGTCAAGCACCTGGCAACCGGCCAAACCAGCCAGGTCTACGAGGTGGTGGAAAGCGGGTCCAGCCGCCATTTGGCGATGAAACTGCTACTGCCCGAGAAAGTGGGGGACATCCAGGCCCGGGCATTGCTCCTGCACGAGGCGGAAGTGGGTCTCAAGCTGGCCCACCCAAACATCATTCGCATCTTTCATGTGAACAAATCCAAGGAAAATCCGTTTTTTGTTATGGAATATTTCCAGGCAGGCAGTGTTCGTCTGCGCCTCCAACGCAAGGAAAAAGGTTATTTCACTGAAAAAGGGCAGGAACTGCTGAAGCAGGCGGCGACCGGTCTGGCCTTCATGCACTCCGAAGGTTGGGTACACAGGGATATCAAGCCGGACAACATCCTCGTGAACAACGCGGGCGAGGTGAAGCTGATTGATTTCGCGATCGCCTGCCGGATTCCCGCCGGACTGGCAAAGTTTTTGGGCCGAAACCCCAAGGCCGCGGGAACCCGCAGCTACATGTCACCCGAACAAATCCGCGGCCAACACATCGACGGCCGAGCTGACATCTACAGTTTCGGCTGCATGTGCTACGAAATTGGAACCTTGGGAAAACTACCTTTCACCGGGAACAGCAATCAGGACTTACTCGCCCGCCAGGTGAGGGATAAACCAGTCTCACCTGAGATCCAAAACCCTGAAATCACCAAGGAGTTCGCCGGCTTGGTGATGCGGATGCTCGAAAAAAAACCAGAAAACAGGCCAAAGGATTTTCACGAGGTCCTGATCGCCCTGCGATCCTTGCAGATCTGGAAATCACCGCAGCCCGGAAAGCAATAAGACCGCGAAGAAAGGAGCAAGCGCCATGGCCAAGACAGCCAGTCTTCCGTTCGAAGCAGATATTTGCGACATGGAAAACCTTCTTGCCAACCTGGAAACCAGGACGGGGAAAAATCTTCCTGCGGAAGAGGAAATCCGCCGAATACGCAAGGAGTTGGTGGCACTCAAAAAATTGAGATACGGGAATTTGTCGGCGTGGGAAACGGTCCTCGTCAGCAGGCATCCGGATCGTCCACAATTTCTTGATTACACACGCCTTGCATTCGAAGATTTCACCGAATTGCACGGTGACCGGGCTTTTGGAGATGACAAGGCCTTGAGATGTGGCCTGGCGCGGATTGGCGAGACAAAACTGGTTCTCATGGGACACCAAAAAGGCAAGACACTTTCGGAACGTCGGGAGTGCATGTATGGCTGCGCCCACCCTGAGGGATACCGAAAAGCGATCCGCTGCATGAAATTTGCCGAAAAGTTCAAACTGCCTGTGGTGTGCCTGATTGACACACCGGGAGCTTTTCCAGGAATAGGCTCAGAAGAACGGGGTATAGCCCAACTTATCGCTGACGCATTGAAAGAAATGGCGATCCTGAACACCCCCATCATCTGCGTGGTGATCGGCGAAGGCGGATCGGGAGGGGCGCTGGGAATTGGCATTGGCGACCGCATAGCCATGCTGGAACACGCATACTACTCGGTGATTTCTCCCGAGGGATGCGCGGGAATCCTGTGGAAGACAGCCACGGAAGAAACAAAACCCAAGGCTGCGGAGGCTTTGCGGCTGACATCCAAAAACTGCCTGCACCTCAAGGTCATCGATGAAATCCTTCCGGAACCGCTAGGGGGAGCTCACCGCGACCAAAAGGAAATGGCAGGGACTTTGAAGGCTTTCCTTTTGCGTTCCATCCGGGAACTGAAAAACCTGAAGGGCAGCGCACTGGTGGAAGGTCGTTACGAAAAATTCCGGAGGATGGGGCAGTTCTTAGAGGGAGGAACTGTATAGGACCTGAAAAGGGATCTCCTGAGAAACAAAGGCTCTAATGCAACATAAGACATATTATCGGACACTGATTCCGATCATTTCGGTTGGAAGGGAACCTTGGAACTACGGCTCCCAGTGTCCGATAATCATCATTATGTTGCACTAAAGGCTATGGAAGGCCCCTGTCCTGATTAGGCTTGTTTTCAAGGGTTTTGACGCGATGGATGGCACTCTTCAATCCTGTTACAGTCGCTTCGATGGCAGTTTGGCTTCAGCTTTCAACTGAAGCGCTTCCGAGGTCGGTTCATATGGAACCATGCAAAGCTCTTCGTTTCGGCATGGCCGGCCTTGGAATGATCTTTGAAGAAACTTACCTTCCGGTTTTCCTTTCTTGTTCACGGAAGCCGATCTGGGTTCATGGCGCCGGCCCCATCCAATGCCGTCTGGATCACCTTTACAGCCGCACAGGTTCCCGGGGATTGAAGTTACTGGCCAAGCATGGAAATGATTTGGGCAATCCCAGGAACCATGCGACAAACGACCCTGCCCTTCCCGGCTTGGAACACTTGGATGCGGTGTTAATCGCCACCCCGGATGACCGACACTTTCAATTGGCCAAAACCGCCTTGGAAGCCGGCAAACATGTCCTGATTGAAAAGCCCTCAGTACTTTCATTGCAGGAACTGGACGAGCTTCATGCACTAGCCTTGAAAAACAATTGCCTGGCACGGGTCGTTTACCACAAATTGCTGGACCCGGATCACAAACGCCTCAGGACTCTGGTCCACGATGGAACCATGCGGTCGGTCCGCAGCGGATACGCAACCCTTCTGGAGCCTCGACAGATCAGCAGCAACCAGTTTGCCGAATGGATCCATGGAAGAAATCCCGGAACCTACGTCGCGGTTCATTACATCAAGCTGATCGACTTCACTTTCGGTCCCGCAAGTGGCCAACAATGGGAGTTGAAAAGGATAAGCGCGACCGGCCAGCGAGGTATTGCGGGCCCGATCCAAGGTAACACTTGGGACAGTGTGCAGTTGCGGGTCGAATACGCCTACCCTGACGGGCGCGAGTCGGCTTTCGACATCCATACCAGTTGGGTCAATCCGGATTGTTTCCCCGGTTATGTGGATCAGGAGGTTCAATTCCGATTCGAAAACGCCACATGGCTCGCCCACCAGCGGAAGCGGGGCGTTGAGCTCTCCATCGAAGGACTCACCCCGCAAACCATCAAAGAAACCCCCAATCACCATTACAACGCCGAACTGCTCGAACCGTGGAATGAACGGCGGCGGCGCGGCTACGGATTGGAGGTGATCCACAGGTTCATGGAAGATCTGGCCCATCTGGAATTCGGTGGGCCAGAAAGCAGGAGGCAGGACCGGCTGATGGCCCTACGTGAACAACCTTGGTGTGACTTGTCCGCGGAAAGGAACACCGTTGCCATTGTCCAGGCCATGGAGGCTATCCTGAAATACCATGCCGCGGGCTTACCAGGGGCTTGCGCCTTCATCAACACACCAGAAGGGGGGATCACCCTTAAGTTTCCGGGATCTACGGAACACCAAATCCTGTATTCCAAAAAAGTCTGACCCAAACAATCCAAGCGGTTATCCGCCAGGGATTCCATCCCCCAAGGAAATCCAGCCATGCAAAAAGCACCTCATCCTATCCACCATGACCACGAACCGGCATCGAATCATGCCAGGGAACAAGCCGCGCAAGCCGAACCCAAGTGCCTCAGGACTTTTACACCCACCCAAGCCGTGCTCCGTAGTGGTTCGGGTTCACACCTTCGGACTCCGGATGGCAGAAGGCTTGCTGATTTTACCTCGGGTGTGCTGGTTGCAAATCTCGGTCATAATCCACGCCAGTGGACCAGTCGTTTCCTGGAACTGATGGGCTGGAACGACTTTCTGGGTGCCAACACTGTTTCAGATTCCGGCCCGAATCAGGGCTCCAAAAAGGAAACTTTTTTCGAGGCTACTCCCTGGACAGCCTATAACGCGTTGACGCCTGTTGAAGTTGATGCTTCCAAAATGCTAATCCAATTCTGCTCAAGCCGACCCGGTGGCAATCGACTCCAACAGGTCCTTTGGGCCGCATCGGGCTCGGAAGCAGTTGTCAAAGCCATCTGGGCGGCCATGGCGCGGGACAAATCGAGGAATCTGATCCTGGCCTCGCGCCATGGATTTCACGGCAAAAAAGGTCTAGCGGGTGCTGTGACTGGCAGTGAGAAAGACAAGGAACGCGACGAAAGGGTCCGGTTTTTCTCATTCCCCATGGAAGAATGCCGCGACATTTCCAAGCGTACTGATCCTTTTGACGCCTCGCCGTACCGCAAGGAATTGGAAGCCCTTTGGGAAAACCATGGGGGCAAGTTCACCACCCTGATCACGGAACCATACCTCGGCGGAGGCGGGTCGTTCCACCCACCTCCCGCCTATCTGCAAATGCTCCAAGAATTCTGCAGGGAAAAAGAGATTGTTTTCATTCTGGATGAGGTCCAGTCGAACTTCGGCCGGACCGGGGACCTCTTTGCCTATGAAACCTACGGATTGGAGCCGGACCTTGTTGTTTTAGGCAAGGGTTTAGGGAACGGTATGCCTGTTGCAGCGGTCTTGGGACGAACCGACCTCCTGGGCAACATGGATTATGGGGATGGTTCGGATACCTGGAGCGCCAACCCGTTGGCCTCAGCAGCCGTGCTGGCAACCCTGGAAAGTTTCTCCAAACACAATCCCATACCGCGGATGAAGCAAGCCTCCTCCATCATCGAATCCGGTCTCATCGCCTTAAAAAACGAAATCCCGTTTGTCGCCCATGTGCGAGGAGAAAACGGGGGGATGGTTTGGGGTGTGGAAATGCAAGACCACGGGCCTCTCACCGCCAAAGAATGGGCCAACTGGTTTGTGCTCGAATGCTACCGGGGTGAAGGCCCAGAGGGAATTCACCTGCTTGGCCCTCTGGCGCAAAAGGTGATTCGAATTTCCCCCCCCCTTGTCATCACCGCAGACGAAGCAAAAGCCTGCATGGCCCTCATGCTGCGGGTGGGCCGGCGTCTTTCCGACAAAATGATGATCTGAACAATGGAAGCATTTTTCGACCAATTTCTGGGCGGCATCGCGGACCTGTTTCCGGAAGGGAGCTTTCCGGCCCAATTATTCAATCTGCGTGCTCTCCTTGCCCTGACATTGGTTGGGTGCATTTGTGGCTTGATGGGGTCCATGGTTGTCGGCAGCCGGATGGCGTTTTTCAGTGATGCCCTAGCCCATTGCGCCTTTGCGGGCGTCTCGATTGGTTTTCTTTTTTTCGAAATGCTTTTTGGCGGACAGGGCAAGGATGAAGGTAATTTTTGGCTGACAGTAACGCCCCTTATGATCTTTTTTGGTGCGGTGGTAGGCCTTGGTATTGCCCAGGTTCGGCACCGCACCCGTTTGGGGAGCGACACGGTCATTGGTGTATTTTTTGCCGGCTCACTTGGGTTGGCAGCCGCTTTGAGTCAATTGGTCAGGAAACGCAGGCTTTTCAACCTGGAGGAGTTTCTTTTTGGTGACCCTTTGCAGGTGCGCTCCAGCGATTTGATTTTTCTGTCACTCGCCCTACTGCTGGTGTGCCTTTTCCTTCGATTTTTCTTCAATGGACTTGTCTTGGGTAGCTTTAACTCGAGCCTTGCCCAATCCAGAAAAATCCGGCACACCCTTCTCCAGCATGGATTCATCATTTTGCTTGCTATTGTTGTGAATCTCTCGCTGAGAATTGTCGGGGTGCTTTTGATCAATGCTCTTTTGATTGTTCCAGCCGCAACCGCCATGAACTGGAGCAAAAACTTACGTCAGATGTTTTGGCTAACTATAGCTATAAGCCTGACAACTTCTCTGATGGGTTTATTCCTCAGCTGGGAATGTGCAACGGCTGGTTATCCTTTAGGGACTTCCGGGGCCATTGTCCTTTTGAACGTCGCACTTTTCACGGTGTCACTTTTCTCCCTACGGGAAGGCAACCCCCAAAGGGCGCTTTGAAATCATGCTTTCCATTTTCGGTTGCATGGTTGTTGGGGCCTCCGGTTTCGCAGGTAGGCGTGGAGTATTTGCTCAGCTTGTCGGATAATGGCATCCCGAGGTCGGGGTTTCACTCAGAACGGAAAAAAGCATGGGCGATACGGAAGTCCTCCTGAAGATCAAAGACTTTTTGTTGATCTTCACCAGCATCTTTTACGAGGCCTTGCCATTCATTGTTTTGGGGGCATTGATTGCTGGAATTCTGGAAGAATTTCTCCCAGGCAGCTTGCTTGCCAGAGTTTTTCCCAAGAGTGCCGCGGTAGGTGTTTTAGCCGGGGGTGTTTTGGGGCTGATATTCCCCATGTGCGAATGCGGGATCATCCCCATCATGCGCAGGTTGCTCCGGAAGGGGTTACCCTTGAGCAGTTGCATCGCCTACCTGCTTGCCGGACCTGTGATCAATCCGATTGTCCTTTTCAGTACCTTCATGGCATTCAGTGGCATGGAAGACACCCTACTGAAAGACGGCAGGTCGCAATGGGGTGCGATCCCCATGACATTTGCAAGGGCCCTTGGCGCTTACTTGGTGGCTGTAGGCACCGGGTTGCTGGTTCACTTCCTTTTTCCAAATCCCAAAAAAATGCTCGTAGAAGGAACCGGGGATAGTGACCGGGATGAGTCTGGTTTCAAATCCAAGGATTTTTGGTCCAGGCTGGACCGGGTTACGGGTGTTGCCGTTCATGATTTTCTTGATATCGCTTTTTTCTTGACTTTGGGTGCCCTACTTTCAGCGGGCATTCGCCTTTTTCTAACTCAGGACGAGATCAGTTCGCTTTCTGATACCTGGCCTGTTCTTTCCATTGGCCTGATGATGCTGGTGGGTTTTATCTTGTGCCTGTGCAGTGAGGCGGATGCTTTTGTTGCAGCCAGTTTTGTGAAAATGATCCCGGCGGCAAAGCTCAGTTTCCTGGTATTCGGTCCGATGATGGATCTGAAACTCCTGCTGATGTACACCCGGATCTTCAAGCCGAAACTGATTTTCACCATCATCAC
>CAWUOE010000011.1:0-22024 GCA_963923355.1 uncultured Gemmataceae bacterium
CCTGAGCGCGTACAGAAGTGCGGCCTTGCCCAGCAGGGCCGCGCTGTCAAAGTCGTGACCGAGGCAGTCGGAAGATTTGGTCCGTTCCAGGGCGCACCCCAAGTCGTACTTGCTGTAAATGACAGCCCAGCGACCGTTGATTTTCACGCCCTCCAGCTTGGGTGAGCCGGGAGGGTAGCCAGTGTTGCCTTTGCCGGCGGGTTTCTCCCGACGGCAGCGCACCTCCTCGATCTTCTTGCCGTTCAGCTCGGCGGAATAGAGCTCATCGTTCAGGGGGATGGGTTCCAGGGCTGGTTTGGGTTGGCCGGGTGCGACTTCCAGCCCGTCGAGCAGGTTGACCACAAACTCACGGAACGCCTTGTCGAACTCGGGCGCCCCGCAGCACGCGTCGGCGAGGAGCACTCCGCCGTTTTCGAGCGAGAATTGCAGGCGTTTCAGCCGCGCTGCGGGGAAGGAGAAGGCCTTGCGCCCGTGCATGTAGAAGAAACGGAAATCGAGGACGTTTTCATCATCCGGTGTTAGGATGGCCGGCTCGGGCACCACATCGACGCCGAGCTTGCGGGTTTCCATCATCAGGTGGCGCATCGCCTTGGGGGCGGGTTGCCAGTCGCCATCGTGCTTGAGTTGCGCCACCCGCAGGAAGCCGCGACGGACCGGAATCTTCTGGCTTTCGCGGGCCACCTCCACCTCGGTGAGGCGGGGCTTGGGCGCCTCGAGCCCGGTGGCGTAGGCGACGATGTTGGCCCCGAGCTTGAAGGCCAGCTCACCCCTGGGGGATTTGCGGTCGTTGGCCTCCCAGTAACCGGTGATCGGGCGCTCGCTGTACACCGCCACGATTTTGCACCCTTGGGAGATCGCCCATAGAGGGTAGTCCTTCGCCGAAACGATGAACTTGCCCGAGGCGCTGTAGATGGGGTGCCCCTCCGGCAGCAGCATGAGCTCGTTGTCCGGGAAAAGGTCCTTCATCAGGGCGCGGAATTCGGTGTCGAACTCCCGCTTGCCGCAGCAGGCCTCTGCCAGCAGGAAACCGCCGTTGGCGAGATATTCCCTGAGGATTTCCTTCTCGCGCCCGGCTGGCGCGCGGGAGTGGTGGTTGAAGAAAACGATGGGGCTTGGAAGCAGCTCATCGGCCAGTTGACGGATCGCCTCGCGGTCGTTGGCGTCGGTATTGCGCACATCGTAGTTCTGCCAGGCGAGGGGCATGCCCCGGAACAGTTCCTTGGAGCAGAAATCGGTGAGGTGTCGCAGGTCGGATCGCTTGTTGTTCCAGCCGTCGCCGCGGTTGTGCGCCATCTTGCTGATGAGGACGGGGGTGCGTCCTTTCCCGAGAAAAAGCAGGCTGAAACTGGTGGCCACCACGGGCCAACTGTCCAGACCGAAGGCAGCCTCGCCGGCCGGGGCGCCCCAGGATCCGTCGGCCCGCTGGTTGTTGACGAGGTAGACACAGCCGAGGCGGTACCAATCGTGGCCGCCGAAGAAGCGCTCGCCGGTCAGGCGGCCGGCGCGCTCGATGCCATACAGGCCGTAATAGACATGGTGGAGTTGGCGGACCGTGTTGCGGTCGAGCCTGCCGGGGAAGTTGGTGGCGATCCATTCGACCGCCTTTTTGAGGGGGATGTTCTCGTCGTAAACGCCGCAATTCAAAGCCGAACCATCCGGCTGGAGCTTGGCGCGGCCGGTGTTCAGGTCCATGCCGCAGATGATGAGATTGCAGAGGCCCGCGGTGGTCATGGTCATGGTGGTGAAGCCGCCGCCGCGGTAGGCCCAGCCGCCGTCGGCCAACTGGGACTTGAGAAAGAATTCACGCACCTCGGCCATGGCCCTGGGGTCCACCTGTGCCCCGGCGAGCAGCGCCTCGTGCAGGCCCAGCAGGGCGTACTGGGTGTTGGAGTTGTCCGGGGCGCCGGGCTCGTTGGTGTATCCCCAGCCGACCATGCCACCCCGCGCTCCCGTCTTGGCACGCACCAGCCAATCGGCGTTGCGCTGGATCAGAGGCTTGTCGCGCGGGTCGCCCGCCATGGCGAAGACCATGGTCTGCAGCCCCACGGTGTAGGTCTGCGCGGGCTCGACGGTGCGGAGGTATTTCAGGCCCCGTTGAATCATCTCGTCTTCGACCGGCACGCCGGCCTGAAGCAGTGCCAGCATGGCCAAGGAACTCCAACCGCCCTTCCGGGCGGTGCTTTCGGCATCCACCTCCCAGTGTCCCCTGCCCTGCTCCTGATCGCGCAGGAACTGGATACCCTTGTCGATCGACTTGCGCACCTGGTCGACCAGTTTTTCCTGAGCTTGGGCGGGCAGGGCGAGTCCGGGCAGGGCCACCAGTGACGCAACGAGCGCAAGGCACCTGAGGGGGGCTGAAAGTACGGACATGGTTCGGTGCCTCCGTGGCTGTATCACCAATCTACCCCAAACGGCGAGGGGCCCGTCAGTGCAGGTGCTTGGAAGGAGATGATTGCCCGGCTACACTGATTACTTGAATTGTCGCCAGGGGTGTCGGCGGATTGTCCGTCGGCTGAGAGCAGACCCTTCGCACCTGATCCGGATCATGCCGGCGCAGGGAGCGCGACCGCGCGGAAAACCGCGCCGGGGCGGCTGGATGGGGGTTTTACCCCGGAGGATCCGCCCGATGCCCACCCAACTGGAACTGGCCCGCAAGGGCGAAATCACGCCCGCCATGGAGTTTGTGGCCCGCCGCGAGGATGTGGAGCCCGAGCTTGTGCGTTCCGAGGTGGCCCGCGGGCGTCTGGTCATTCCCGCGAATGTCCACCATCTGGCCGGATCGCTCGAGCCCATGGGCATCGGGGTGGCCCTGCGCTGCAAGATCAACGCCAACATCGGCAACAGCGCCATCACCTCCAAGGCGGATGAGGAGCTGGAAAAGCTTCACACTGCAGTGCATCTGGGCTCCGACACCGTGATGGACCTGTCCACCGGCGGTGACATTGACGGCATCCGGCGCGCGATCATCGCCGCGTCGCCTGTGCCCATCGGCACGGTGCCGATGTACCAGGCGGTGAAGGATATACGCGAGATTAGTGACCTGAAGGCCCGGGATCTGCTTGACATGGTCGAGCGCCAGGCCCAGCAGGGCGTGGATTACATGACCATCCATGCCGGTGTGCTGCTGGAGCATTTGCACCTCACCAGCAAGCGGGTCACAGGCATCGTCAGCCGCGGCGGTTCACTCATTGCCCAATGGATGCTGGTCCGCCATGAGCAGAATCCTTGGTACACCCATTTCGATGAATTGAGCGAAATCCTGCGTGCGCATGATGTGACCTACAGCCTTGGGGACGGCTTGCGCCCCGGATGCCTGGCGGATGCCAACGACGAGGCGCAATTTGCCGAGCTGAAAACCCTGGGTGAACTCACGCTGAAGGCGTGGGAGCACGGCGTGCAGACCATGATCGAGGGGCCGGGGCATGTGCCCATGCATTTGGTGAAGATGAATGTGGAAAAGCAGCGGGAAATGTGCCATGAGGCACCCTTTTATGTGCTGGGGCCGCTTGTGACAGATATCGCACCGGGATATGACCATATCACCAGTGCCATTGGGGCTGCCTTGGCTGGTGAGGCTGGCGCAGCCATGCTGTGCTATGTGACGCCCAAGGAGCACCTGGGACTGCCCAACAAAGATGATGTGCGGCAGGGAGTGATCGCCTACAAGATTGCCGCGCATGCAGCGGATATCGCCCGGGGCCGCAAGGGGGCCCGCGATCGCGACGATGCCCTGAGCAAGGCGCGTTTTGAATTCGACTGGAACAAGCAGTTCGAACTTTCGTTAGATCCCGAGACCGCCAAGCGGATGCACGATGAGACCTTGCCGCAGGACGTTTTCAAATCCGCGAAATTCTGCAGCATGTGTGGTCCCAAATTCTGCTCCATGCGAGTGACGCAGGACATTCGCAAGCTGGCTGCCGAACAGGAAGGCCAAGCCGAGGGGGAGCGCAGGTCTTTGAGTTTGGCCTGATTTCAATACCAATTGAAATCATTAGCAATCTGACTATAAACAATAGCTGTTTTTGAATGCCCAAGTATTTGCTTGGGCATTCTATTTTCAGCTGTGAATAGGATGGTGGGTTGTCCTTTGGCTCATCGTTTAGGGTGGGGAGTCAAAAGCCGGAGGTTGCTTTCTGCCAAGGCCCAAATATGCGGGGAAAAAGCCGTGTTGCCTTGACCCGACAATGGCCGATGGGTAGGGTGGTAACTTCCCAAAAAGCTTCCAAAAAACGGAACTAGCGGGACAAAATGAGGCGATTTGCTGGCTTGGGGTGCCTGAAAGGGTGCCTTGGGCCGGTCAGGATTTTCAGGAATTTGAGGCATCATGCCCACGATCAACCAGTTGGTGCGCAAGCCCCGCGTCGTGCAGCACAGCAAGCCGAAGCACCCTGCCCTTTTGGGTTGCCCCCAGAAGAAGGGCGTGTGCCTTCAGGTCAAGATCATGACCCCGAAGAAGCCCAACTCGGCGCAGCGAAAAATCGCCCGTGTGCGCTTGAGCAACGGCATCGAAGTGACCGCATACATCCCAGGTGAAGGCCACAACCTGCAGGAGCACTCAATCGTGCTCGTGCGCGGTGGCCGTGTGCGCGACCTTCCCGGTGTGCGCTATCACATTGTGCGCGGCGCACTGGACTCCCAACCCGTGCAAAACCGCAAGCAGGCCCGTTCGAAGTACGGCGCCAAGCTGGACAAGGGCAAGTAATCGTCAGGGCGGCATGAATGCCGCCTGAATTCGATCCGCTCTCAGAACACAACAGGACAGGACCTCGAAGAACATGGGCAAGCGTACCGCCAGTGCCGAGAAATTGATCGCCGACCCGCGCTTCAACAGCAAGTTGGTCAGCAAGTTTGTCAACTGCCTGATGTGGAGTGGCAAGAAAGCCACCGCCACCCGCATCATGTACGGCGCGATGGACCAGATCATCAACCGGATGCCCGGCATCGACCCGCTCGAGGTCTTCACCGTCGCCATCGAGAATGTGAAGCCCACCGTTGAAGTGCGCAGCAAGCGCGTGGGTGGCGCCAACTACCAGGTCCCCATGCAGGTGAACCGGGTCCGCCAGCAGAGCTTGGCGATCCGCTGGATCATCGCTGCGTGCCGTGGAAAGACCGGCCGCCCGATGCACCTGCGCCTTGCCGAGGAGCTGATGGCCGCCTTCAACCGCCAGGGTGAGGCCGTGAGCAAGCGCGAGCAGACCATCAAGATGGCCGAGGCCAACAAGGCGTTCAGCCACTTCGCCTGGTAAACGGATTTCGAAAATTCATCAGGCCGAGCCCCAGCCGCGCGGCGGGGGTTCGGCCTTGTCGCTTGAAGCGCCGCGCCCGCGGATTCCGCCATGGCCCGCCAAACGCCGCTATCCAGCATCCGCAACCTGGGTGTGATCGCCCACATCGACGCGGGCAAGACGACGACCACCGAGCATATCCTGTACTACGCCGGGGCGGTCCACCGGCTGGGCGCCGTGGACAGCGGCAACACCACCACCGATTACGACCAGGAGGAGCAGGAGCGTGGCATCACCATCTATTCCGCCTGCATCCCGCTCGACTGGAAAGACCACACCATCAACCTGATCGACACGCCGGGGCATGTTGATTTCACCGCCGAGGTGGAACGCAGCCTGCGCGTGCTGGACGGGTGCGTGGTGGTGTTCGACGCGCAGAAGGGCGTCGAGGCCCAGTCCGAGACGGTGTGGCGGCAGGCCGACCGGTACGGCGTGCCGCGGATGGTATTCATCAACAAAATGGATGTGGTAGGAGCGGATTTCGCCGCGGCGTTGGAGGCGGTCTCGGAGCGTCTGGACGCGCGCCCGGTGCCGCTGATGCTGCCGGTGGGCGCCGGCGGGCAATCCGACTCGTCGCATCCCTTCGAGGCGGTGATCGACCTGCTCGAGCAGAAGATGCTGCGGTTCGAGCGGGCTGACAACGGGAAGACCATCACCCAGCATCCCATCCCGGAGGGAATGGCCGACGAGGTGGCCGCGGCGCGCGCCAGCCTGTTCGACGTGCTCACGGAGGACGACCCGGACGACCTGATCACCACAACGGTGCTGGAGGGTGGCGAGCCCGACATCGCCAAGGTGCGCCGGCTCATCCGCCAAGCCACCATCGGCCTGAGGATCCAGCCGGTTTTCTGCGGCTCGGGCCGCGAGCACATGGGTGTGCAGCCGCTGCTGGATGGCGTGGTGCATTACCTGCCGAGCCCGCTAGACCGGCCGGCGGTGTCGGGCTTGAACCCCAAGCGGACCGACAAGGAGGAGACGCGCAAGCCGGATCCCAAGGAGCCTTTCGCCGGGCTGGTCTTCAAGCTGGTGGCCGACTCCCATGGTGAGCTGGCATTCGTGCGCATCTACTCGGGCGTGCTGAAATCCGGCACCCGCGTGCTGAACGCCACCCGGGACACCAAGGAGCTGGTGGCCAAGCTTTACCACACGGAGGCCGACCCCTCGAAGCGGGATGAGCTGGCCGAGGCGTCCGCCGGGGACATTGTCGCGGTGATCGGCCTGAAGGACGCGGTGACAGGCGACACGCTGTGCGATCCCAACCAGGGCATTTTGCTCGAGCGGATCCGCTTCGCCGAGGCTGTGGTGGCCCAGAGCGTCGAACCGGAAAGCAGCGCCGACAAGCAAAAACTGGCTGACACGCTGGAGATACTGCGCCGGGAGGATCCCACCTTCACCGTGCGGACCGATCCCGAGACCGGCCAGACCCTGATGAGCGGCATGGGGACGCTGCACCTGGAGATCAAGCGCCACCGCATGGAGCGGGATTTCCGTCTGAAGATCCGCGTGGGCAAGCCGCGGGTGAGTTACCGTGAGACCATCCGCGAGGCGATCACCACGCAGGGCGAGTGCCAGCGTGTGGTTGCGGGCTCCCAGCTTTTCGCGCTGATGACGGTGGCCTTTGAGCCGATCCCGCTGGAGGAATATCTGGCCAAGCCGGAGGCTCCCCCCGAGGAAGTGGCCACCAAGGGCAAGGGAAAAGGCAAAGGCAAGGACAAGGGTGCTGTGGCCGTCAGCACCGGCCCCGAACTGGTGCGGATCAAGAACAAACTGAAGCATGATGAACTGCCCGAGAATCTGTTGAAGGCCGCCATCGACGGGTTGAAATCAGCTTTGCAATCAGGTGAGATCGGCTACCCGGTGATGGGTGTGCAGGCCACGCTGGTTTCAGCCAAGTTTGATCCGGC
This sequence comes from uncultured Gemmataceae bacterium, assembly GCA_963923355.1. GTDB lineage: Bacteria > Planctomycetota > Planctomycetia > Gemmatales > Gemmataceae > UBA6894. The sequence goes on from CAWUOE010000011.1 coordinate 7,190, forward strand.
AGCCTCCAACGAGGTGGCGTTCACCGCGGCTGCCGCTGATGCGGTGCACAAGGCCCTGAAGGACAACATCGCCCTGCTGGAACCTGTCATGCGTCTGGAGGTGGTGGTTCCCGAGGAGTTCCTCGGCCCCATCACGGGTGATCTGAACGCCCGTCGGGCGGAGATTCGTGACATTTTGGTGCGGGGCAAAACCCGCGCGGTGGACGCGATCGTGCCGCTGGCCCGGCTGTTTGACTATGCCGACAAAATTCGCAGCCTGTCTCAAGGCCGCGCCTCCTCCACCATGGAACCCTATGCTTACGGTCCCGCCCCTGAGGAGGTGCTGAGGCAGATTTTGAACCCGGAGTACTGACCTCGGGCCAGTATCCTCTCTTTTGAACCTCAACCTGAGGGCTGCCCTGTTTGAGCATGGCAGCCCTCAGGTCTTTAGGTTCTTGGAATCTGATACTCAGGTGGATCAGGAAGTAATGGTTAACACCGGTTGGGAAAAGCGAACCGTTTGAAACAAAAGGCGTAATGATGATATATGTTTCAAAAATGGAGGGGATGCTGATGAACCGGATGCTGAAGATGTTGGTGGTTGGCGCGGCTTTGGTGGTACTTCCTGGTTGGGCTTGGGCGCAGGGGCCAGGTGGGGGCAATTATCCGGGTAACCGATGGAATAATTCCTGGAACAACCGGTGGGCCAACCCCACCAACAGTCCCTTCAACAACCGCTTGGACAACCCCTGGAACAGCGGTTGGCGCAACCGTCAGACGGGTGGCAATATTCCCTGGTCTGGTGGGGTGAACAACCCATGGGTCGGGGTGGCCAACCAAAATCCCTGGGGGCCCTACAAGAATTGGAACGGTGGCTGGAATCAGGGGTACTACCAGAATTTTGGCTCGAATATCCTAGTGTACCCCGGGTTTGGCTACTGATCCCACCGATCCAATCCATTTAAGAAAACCAAGAAGCCCCATGGCCTTCGGTATCAGAGCCAAAGAGCCTTGGGGCTTTTGATTTACTCGGGAAGCACCCGATCAGTTTTTCTTGGTGGCGCTGGCGTCGGCAGTGGTGGCTTGGGTTTCAGAGCCGGACCTGTTGGCCGTGGCCCGTGCGGGGTCGGTGTTGGTCCCACCGCTGTTCAGCAAGGGATCTGAGGATTTGGATGCCAGGGATGAGGCGTTGCCTGCCGGGCCAGTGGTGGCTGTGCCACTGGATTTGCAACCGGATTGGCTGATCACCAGCGCCAAACCGGACAGCAGCGCCAACCCGGCCAGACGACTGGAAAAAACATTGTCTAAAAACATGACGGATGACCCTCCCCTTGCGCAAGCATTCCCCATGGCCCGGGCGGAGTGGGTTGGTTGGCGACGACTTGAGCGAAATTTTTGAAAACCTGACAGGTTTCTTGCCATCAACCGGAATAACCGGAACAAGTGTTCCTGCTTCAGGGTTAGGGGTTCATTCGACAGTGAGCAGTGGTTTACCCAGGATGTCCAGCATGGGCTCAATTCCCAAGCCGGGAGAATCGCTTGCCCGCATGCGGCCGTTTTGTCGACGGGGGGCGCCGTGCGCGAAGGCCACAGTGACATAGCTGTTGAAATCGGTGGAGCTGAACAGCAATTCCGTGGGAGTGCTGTGGGCCAGATGGCTGATGGCCGCGGTGACAATGTCGCCGCCCCAACTGTCCTCGATGGTCATGGCCACACCCAAGGAAGCGCACAAGTCCCGCGCTTGCCGGGCCTTGGTCAGACCGCCGAACTTGCTGATCTTGATATTCACCACATCCATGGCGCGGTCGGCGTGTCCACGCAGCAACACATCGACGCAATCGATATTTTCGTCCAGGACAAAGGGATGGTCGCAATGTCTGCGGACGGTGAGGCATTCCTCGTAAGTTCTGCAGGGCTGTTCGATATACACATCCACATCGCGCACCGCCTTGACCACCCTCAAGGCGTCATGCATGAGCCAACCGGTGTTGGCATCGGCCACCAGGCGGTCACCCGGCTGAAGTTTGGCGGCCACCGCATGGATGCGGGCGATGTCTGTGGCTGCCTCGCCACCCACCTTCAATTGGAAGCGGCGGTAGCCCTCGGCCCGGTAACCAGCCACCTTGGCCGCCATCTGGTCCGGGGATTCCTGCGAAATGGCCCTGTACAGCACAAAATCGTCCGAGTACCTGCCACCCAGCAAGACGCAGACCGGCTGTCCGGTCACTTTGCCCAGAATGTCCCAGCAGGCCATGTCGATGGCGGATTTCACATAGGCGTGGCCCTGCAGTGCCGCATCCATCCGCCGGTTGAGCCGGGTGAGCTGGGTGGGGTCTTCACCCAGCAGGTGCGGCCCCAATTCCCGAATGCCCGCCCGGGCGCCTTCGGCGTAGGCTGGCAGGTAAAACGGCCCCAGCGGGCAGACCTCGCCCCAACCCACCAAACCGGTGTCGGTTTCCACCCGCACGATGGTGCTGTCGAACACGCTGACCGATTTGCCGCCGGACCATTTGTAATCACCCTCCACCAAGGGAAGGTCCACCCGGTAGGCGCTGATGGATCGGATACGCATGGCAACCTCAGGGGTTTTGCTTGTCGGGATGGTTGAGGGGGTACAGTGGCAAGTCTGCATGGCGCGCGATGAAACGGAGCATCGTCTGGGTGGTGGGATCTGTTTCCCACATCATCAGCCACAGCATGATGGTGATGTGGCCGCGCTCTTGTATCTCACGGCATTCCACCGGCACGCCGTTCTGGGCCAGGCGGTCGGCGAATTTTTTTGATTTGTCATCGCAGGTGGGGTAATCGTTGCTGGCGAACAGGATCTGGAATGGGGGTTCAGAACCTGTGACATGCCTCAGTGGGGACGCGTCGACGTAACTTTGCCGGTTGGTGCCGAGCACGGTGGCCATGCTGAGCCCGATGAAATGCTCAAGTTTTTCCAGCGTGTCGGGCTGCACAAAGCTGTACACCCCGCTCACGGATATGACCGCCCGGATGTCTTTTTGCGAGAGCTTTTCGGCGATCAAGTATTTGGAATCGGTTGCCAGGAGGGAGGCGAGGTGGCCGCCCGCCGAATGGCCCGCCACCAGGATGCGATCGGACCGGCCACCGTATCGCGCGATGTTGTTTTTGGTCCAGGCGAAAGCCTTGGCCACATCCTCGATGTGGGCCGGGTGTTTCACCCCGGGGGAAAGCCGGTAGCTGATCACCACGGTGGCCATGCCATTGCGGGCGAATGTCTCGCCCACCAAGGCGTAGGTCTTGCGATCGCCCCTGGTCCAGGATCCGCCATGGATAAAGAACAGCACAGGGACATTCTTCGGCCCCCTGGGGAGATAAAGGTCCAGCTTGTGCTTTTGGGGATCGGCCTGGGGGTCAGTGCGGTAGGGGATATTGGCCAGCACCTTCACCGGATAGTTGCCACCGGTGATCCACTCGGTGGCGGGTGTTCCCGCCTTGGCCATCCCGTGGAGCGGGGCGGACAAGGCCAGAAACAAGGCCACCCATTTTTTCACCATCCCGTCCATGGGGTTTTTCCGGTTCTCCTTGGGTGCAGTCAGCGGTCCTTGGGCGGGGTGGTGCCGATCAGCAAGCCGGCATCGATATACTGGCCACCCCGGGTTTGTCTGCAATGAATCGCCAGCGTGTTGTCGCCGACCTTCAAGGTGGCTAGCGTCTTTTCATCCATGGGAAGAAGTTCGTAGCCCGTGGAGTAACCTGGCAGCTCGGCCACCTTCACTCCATTCAGGAAGACCACCGCATCCTCATCATGATGGATGTCGAGGGCCAGCATGCCCTTGGGCAACGATTCGAGCCGGAAGTCGCGACGGAGCCAGATCTGCTGGGTATTCCAAACGGTGCCTATCCTGGCGTTGGGGGTGCCCTCTGTTCCGAAGCCACCCGGTCCCTCTTTCCACCCGGTGGTATCGAAGCCGGGTTTTTCCCAGCCCTCCGCCGGGGCGGAGGTGGTGTAACGCCAGGTGCCTGGCCTGGTGACGGCGGTGGGCAGCAGGTCGATGAATTCCGGCTGGGGCTGGTACAGCCGCTCGTTCCAATCCCTGGCCTCGGGCGGCAGTTTCAAAATGGCCCTGTCATAGGTCATCAGGCCATTCACCTCCACCTCCACATCGGTGGTCTGGGTGTAAACGGCGGCTGCCAGTCCCTTGCCGACCAGCGCGCCCAGGCGCAGGTTCAGGTTCCTGTAGGCGGAGGCCAGGGAAGGACGATCCCGGAAGCTCTGGTAGCCCCAGTTGCCCTTCTGGAGCCACAGATGCCCCTCGATTGGCAGGCCCAAGCCGCCGTATTCCCCCAGCACGGCGGCACGCCGGTCTTCCAGCGCCGGCATGCCCGGGCCGGGATAGACATGGACATCCATCATGTCGCCGCCCTTGCGGTCGTTCCAACCTGAAGGGCCGTCCACCAGGCGGGTGGGATCGAGCTTCCTGGTTTCTTCCAGAATCCCGTTGGTCTTGAACTGGCCCCACCCTTCGTTGAAGGGAACCCAGACGACGATACAGGGGTGGTTGCGTTTGCCTTCGATTAGGGCATTCAGTTCCCTGCGATAGATAGCCTCGCTGCGCGCGTCGCGCGTGATGTCGGGTTGTCCGGGACCGATGTTGCGGTCGCCGCTGGGCATGTCCTGCCAGACCAGGAGGCCAAGGCGGTCGCAGTGGTGGTACCAGCGTTCCGGCTCCACCTTCACATGCTTGCGGCACATATTGAAACCCAGGCGGCGGGTCATCTCAATGTCGTACAGCAGCGCGCCATCGGTGGGGGCGGTGTAGAGGCCGTCGGGCCACCAGCCCTGGTCGAGCGGGCCGAACTGGAACAGGGGTTTCCCGTTGAGTAGCAGCCGGTTTGGACCGGCGGGCTTTGCCGGATCTTTGCCCACGGCAATGGAACGGAGCCCGAAATAGCTGGTCACCCGGTCTCCCGAAGCCAGGCGGACCTCCAGGTCATACAGGAATGGATCAGCGGGTGACCAGGGTCTGGCCAGGCTGAGCTTGATCGCGGCTTCCCTGTTTTCCGGGATGGTGGCGCGTGCCACCTCGTCATCCTGGGCGCGGACAACCACCGTGCAGGACTCGGGCTCGGTCCTTTCCCCATCAGCGCGGACCGTGATTTTCAGCGCGCTGTTTTCCAAATCCGGGACGAGGACCAGGCTGGTGATGCTGGAGCGGGGCACCGCCTCCATCCAGACGGTTTGCCAGATGCCGGTGACCGGGGTGTACCAGATCCCCTCAGGCCTGGCGACCTGCTTGCCGCGCGGCTGGGGGCCCTTGTCGGTCGGGTCCCAGACGGCCACCGCAAGTTGTTGGGATGAACCCGGTTCACCCTTCAGCTTGGAGGTGAGGTCTAACGAAAAGGAATCGAAGCCCCCCTCATGCCCACCGACTTTCTCACCGTTGAGGAACACCTCGCATTGCCAATCCACCGCGCCGAAATGAAGGAGCACCCTCTGGCCCTGCCAGGAGGGTGGCACAGTGAATTCGCGCCTGTACCACAGTCGCTGGTTGGCACCCACGGCCTTGCCCACGCCGGAAAGGCTGGACTCGGCGGCGAAGGGGACCAGGATTTTGCCATCCCAACCAGCCGGCCGGGGCTCCTCACGCGGGCGGATGGCATAGTCCCACAGCCCGTTGAGGTTTTCCCAGCGTTCGCGAACCATCTGGGGACGGGGATATTCCGGAAGAACCTTGTCCGGTTTCACCTCGGCCGCCCACCGGGTGGAGATGGGGACCGGGGCCGGCTTCCACCCATCCGCCTGGCACAAAGCCATCCATCCAGCCAGACCAAAGAGCCCGATCATGCGGCATCAGCTCCTGCAACGCGGATCCTTCCGTACAGGGCTCACTTGAGCTCGACGGTCACCTTGGCCGGTTGGAGGCAGGTTTTCTCATCGCAGGCCTGGAAGCTGACCTGCAGCTTCAGGGGGCCCTTCTTGCCGACTGGCAGGTGTACCTCGATCGTCTGCTTCCCCTCATAGGTGACGTAGTTGCCCACCACCGGGTCGATGACCTGCTTGCCTTTGGGATACACCACCTCCGCTTTTTCACCAACCACCGTCACGGTGGTTTTCACGCTGTCGAGATCCTCGTTGCCGGCGGGGTTGGCGTAGAGGTGCCAGCCTTTCTCGATGTCGAGGTCCACCAGTACCACACGCTTGCCCGCCTTGTCGGCGCCCTCCCGGGCGGTAGCCTTGACCACTCCCTCCGATTTCTTGCCCTGCCCCATCGCCAGGGGAGCGGCGGCCAGGCCGAGGATGAGACACAACAAGACACGCCGGTTTGCCATGGGAAACGCTCCTAGATTGCAACTGATGAATCAAGCCCTTGGCCCGATACTTTCCGCCTGCTGTATCCTATGCGCAAGCCCAGTTGAAAGGGCACCGGGGGATGGCTGATGCGCGCAAAGACCATGGGAATTGTGATGGTGTTGACGCTATGCGTTGCCAAGCCCGCTACCAGCCAGGAAAAACCCGCCAAAGAGGCCAGCCAGGGGGAAAATCGTTCTGAATCCACCACCATTGCCGAGGAATACGCAAAACAGGCCGGCATGCAGGGTGTGGTGGCCCAGGCGGGCGAGGCTGTCACAGTGGCCATACCCCAGAGCCTTTCGAAGCAAATGCCCGCAATCTTAACGACTGTGAACCGTTACCATGCCGAGGCCCTGAAGGGTATCGGTCGCCAGGCAGCCGATTTTTGGGTCAAACGGCCGGTGGTGGTGGTCTTCACTGAGCGCAACCAGTTTGCCAGCCATGTACGCCGGGTGGAAAAGCGCAGCTTTGACCCGTCCGACCGCATCTCCCTTGTGGTGGGGGATGAGCAGCCGGCGGTGGGTTTTTGGTTGGAAACGCCCAATCCCCGTACCGGGACACCTCCGGCACCTGAAATCCAGGTGGGGGAGAAGGTGGCTGCCGCTGTCCTGGCGCGGGCTGCCGGTGCGAAGAATCCAATCCCGGACTGGCTCCCGGAAGCTTTCGGCCGGGCCACCAGTTTTCAGGTGGTTCGGCAAACGGGTCGGGCCTACCTGTCGGAAATCAGGCGCAATGCCCAGCTGTATGCGAGGAACCAGCGGGAAGCTCCCTGGAGCGGCCAGCAGGAAGGGATTCAGACCCAATCGGCCCAAGCAGCTTTTGCTTACTGGTTGGCATATGGTCCCAAAGCCGGGAAAATGGCGGTTTTGGTCAAGCAGTTCATTCCAGAGGAAAATCAGGAACGGGTGGAATTTCCCCAAGCCCTGCAGAAAGCGCAGTTGTCCGGAGACCAGACCCTTGGAAGCTGGCAGGATTGGTTGGTCGGTTGGCGATAATGAGGGAAAAATCCATAAATGCTTTGCAGTAAATAGTTTGTAGCTTTATTGCCATGTCTTGTGACTGGCCGCATTCCTGTGCTTTTAACGCCTGATGAAGCTGGCTGAAAACGCCGAGAAAAGACGGGTACGGTGCTGATTTACCTTGCCCGCGGAGCCTGTTTTTCGCTAATTTTAAGGTTTTCCCGCTCCGTGGAAGAAATTCCTTCCCGGCCATGGTGCCCGCCTCAGGTGGCGTGAGCAGTGGCCTGTTGAGCCAGGGGATGATGAAAGGGGCCTTTGCGCCATGTCTCTCGGTATTCTCGCCCTGAAAGTGGGCATGACCCAAGTTTTCGACGAAAAGGGCACCGCCCACCCCGTGACCGTGCTTCAAGCCGGTCCCTGCCCTGTGCTGCAGGTCAAGACCGTGGAAAAGGACGGCTACAACGCCGTGCAAGTGGGCTTCCTCGACAAATCCCGCAAGCGTTCCACCCGGGCGGAGCGGGGCCATGTCGCCGCCGACCTGTCATCGAAGCGTCGCGAGCGGATCAAGCAAGGCGGAACTGCCGACACCCTGTCGGCCAAGGCGGACTGCGAGCCCCAGAAGCATATCCGCGAATTCCGTCTGGCCGAGGCGGCCTCCGTGGCCGTGGGCGCCAAGCTGACGGTTGGTGAGGTGTTCAAGGAAGGCCAAAAGGTTGATGTGATCGGCACCACCAAGGGCCGCGGTTACTCAGGCACCATGAAGCGCTGGAACTTCGCGGGCCTTCCCGCCAGTCACGGTGCCAAGAAGGTTCACCGTTCGGTGGGTAGCACCAGCTCGCTGGCCAGCAACCGCGGTTTCGGTCGCCCCAAGAAAGGCAAGAAGATGCCCGGGCAGTATGGTGCCGAGCGGGTGACCACGCGCAACCTGCAGATTGTCAGCATTGACGCCGAGAACAACGTGGTGCTGATCCGAGGCTCGATCCCCGGACACAACAACGGGCTGGTGGTGATCCGCCCGACCAACAAGGTGAAGCGCAAGGCCCAGTGATTGCGCCTGAAATCACGGTGTGACCGGGTCATGCGTTGACGATCAGTCAGTGGCCCGGTTAACATCGAACAGTCGGGTACTCCCGGCTGGACCGGTAAGATAGCTCAGTCGGTAGAGCACAGCCCTGAAAAGGCTGGGGTCGTGGGTTCAAGTCCCACTCTTACCAATCGCCCCTTAGGCCTACCCACCCCGCCCTCCAAGGCGGGGTTTTTTATTGGCATCCGGTTTTCAGGGATCATCGGCCGGAATAATCGGCCCTACCAAGCCATCACCCGTAAAAAATCGCCATTTTTTCTTCGACCCATCCAGATGGCATTGCTAGGTTGAATAAGCACCTTTGGGGATGGATCACATGCATTCAGCCAACCGCCGACTATTCCTGGGCACCTCGTTTGCCAGTGTGGGGACTGGCAGTGTCCTTTTGGGGCAGGCAACGGAAAAGTCAGCCACGCCCCGGACATCGAAGGATGCGGAATTCGAGGCGATGCAGAAGAGGCTGGGTGCCGAGTTGCCCAGATTCCAGCCCCAGACCCTGTTTCTGACCTGGCACCGGGACCCCACCACCACGATGGTGGTGCAATGGATCGGCACCCGCGGGGAGACGCCTGACACCACCGTCTTCTTCACCGACGACGGGCGCCTCACCGCGAGAAAGAACCCTTTGGCGCCCGTGGACCCGAAAGAGAAACCGGTGGCGGCCCCGTGGCGGAGCGTGGTGCCCAGGGCGCGTTCCTTCCCCATGACCGATTTCCTGGTGTACCGGGCCGAGCTGACCGGACTTGCCCCGGGAACGGAGCACCTGTTCAAGATCGGCAAGGCATCCCCGACCTGGCGCTTCCGAACGATGCCGGCCAAGGCGAATGATTCCTTCTCCTTCGTCTCGGGCGGGGATTGCGGTGTGAACCTCGCCTGCCTGGAGAACAACCGCCTGGCGGCGCGGCAGGATCCGATGTTCGCGGTGATCGGCGGCGACCTGGGCTACGACAACGGGCGTTCGGCGGAAACGAGCCTGGCTTTCATCCGCAATTATTCTACCACCATGGTAGACAGTCGGGGCAGGCTGATCCCCTTGGTGCCCTGCATCGGTAACCACGAGGTGGACGGCGGCTACGGGACGAGGGAAAAAGGCACCTTTTTCTACCCGCTGTTTGAGGGGCTGTTTCCCGAAACGGGCTACAACACGCTGGACTTCGGCGACTACCTGAGCCTGGTGCTGCTGGACACCGGTCACACCTCCAAGGTGGAGGGGGCCCAGACGGCGTGGCTGGACCGGGCGCTGGCCGCGCGGAAGGACCTGCCGCACACCATCGTTGTCAATCATGTGCCGGCGTACCCGTCGAACCGCAACCCGGTCGCCACCCTTGGCAAGGATGGCAAAACGGTGCACGGAACCGGGGAAAACCAGCGCAGGCACTGGGTGCCGCTTTTCGAGAAGCACCGGGTGCCCGTGGTGCTGGAGCACCACGACCACACCTTCAAGCGGACCAAGCCCCTGGTGGGCGGGTTGCAGCACCCCAACGGGGTGTTGTATCTGGGGGACGGGTCCTGGGGGCGGCTGCGGATTCCCCGCGCGGACGACCAACTGCATGTGATGGTGAAGACCAGCGACGACTACCACATCTCGCTGCACCGGCTGGAGGGTGCCGAGCGTTTCCACCTGGCGATGGACCACACCGGCCGGGTGATGGACACCTGCCGCAGCGGCCAGCGCAAGGTTGGGATCGTCCCGGTGTCGGGCTGATCACCAGGTCACCAACCCAGCGGCTCGTCCCGTCGGGTGTCTTCCACGCGCAGGGCGAGGCGACCGGCCAAGGCGTCGCGCAACAGGGGCAGCAAGTGCTCCCGACGCCAACCCGAGGCCAGCAGGCCCTCGGAGGGATCAGTTTCCCCCGCCAGATGCAACCGGACCAGTGTTTTCAGCTCCGCCTGCGTGGCCGCCAGTGGCTGGGCCAACCTGGCCTTGGCGCAATGGTGCTGCAGCACCAACTGCAGGAAGCTGACCAGAGGTTGAGCCTGGGGGGCCTCGAGATCACGGGGGGCGGGTTCGGGCCATTGGTCTTTGGGCAGGGTGCGGGCCTGCTCGATCACATCGACCAGGATGGGTATGTCGCGCTTGGCGATGCCGCGCATCAGTTCGAGGTCGACGTTTTTGACTGGCATCCGCCGGGCCAGTTCCACCAGCAGGTCGTCCCGCATCAGCACGCGGACAGGGCGGTTCAACTCGTTGGCGCGGGACTCACGCCAGGCGTGCAGGGCCCGGAGCACGGCAAGGCGCCTGGGGTCCAGGCTCCCGGCACCCTTCAGCTTGCGCCAACGTTCATCCCCCTGGATGCGGACCGGATCCACGCTGTTGATTTGGCGGGTTGTCTCCTCCTCCATCCAAGCCAGGCGGTCCGCCTCGGCGAGGCGCCTGGACAGGATTTTTTCCAAAGGCAGCAGGTAGCGGACATCGTCGTACGCGTAGGTGATCTGGTCGCGACTGAGGGGCCGGGTGCGCCATTCGGTGAGGGTTTCGCCCTTGCGAAGGCGGACGCCCAGTTCCTGCTCGGCCAGAGTGGCCATACCCAGGGGGAAAACAGGACCGGTCAGGCCGGCGGCCACCTGAACATCGAAGAGTCCAGCGGGAGGAATTCCAGCCCACTGGCGGCAGAGGCGGATCTCCTCACGCCCGCCATGGACCACCACACGGCGACCCGGTTCTGCCACCAGTTTCCAGAACGGAGTGATGTCATCGATCGTCAATGGATCGACCAAGTAGAGGGCATCCGGGGTGGCCACCTGAACCAGGCACAATTTTGGGATGTAGGTTTCCTCTCCGACAAACTCGGTGTCGAAGGCCCAGACGGGCAGACGGACCAGCTTCTCCAGCAACAGGCGCAGCTTGTCGCCTGATTCGATGTATTCCTCGCGTACAGGGCCGGGGTTGTCGCGCGAGGTTTCGTGGGATGGCATGCGGGCCTCGGTCCTGATGCGCTTGCTGTCCGGTGCGGTTGGGCAGGCGGGTTGGGCGCGGGGTGAACCCCCGATCCCCCAGATTACAATCAGACAGGGTGCCGTGGAAATGCGGAAGTGAAGCACCTGCAAGGCTTTGGGAATGGGAATGCGGGGGTATCGGCATGTTGGAGTCCTTCCTGGGCCAGAAGGTGGTGATCGACCTGGCCAGCGAATATGTCTGCCTGGGTACGTTGACGGGCATACATGAGGGATTTCTTGAGCTGAAAAACGCCGACCTGCACGACCTGCGCGATACCGAAACCACGCGGGAAAACTACGTGCATTCCAGCGTCTCCACCGGCATCAAGCGCAACCGCAAGCGACTGTTGTTGTCTAGGGCGCAGGTGGTAGCCATTGCTTTGATGATGGATGTGATCGGGGGCTAGAGGCCCTTGCTGCGGATTCGGCTAAAATCGCCTGAAAAGGATCGGGAACTTGAGGCTCAACGGAGTGAGGTAAATGGCTGGCGAATCTCCATTTGACCATGCGGCCCGGCGGGAGAAGCTGAGGGCCCTTCTTCCGGGGTTAGACCTGGAAACGCTGGTAATCAGCCGGGCCGTGCATGTGCGATACCTGACCGGCTTTTCGGGGGACAGCACCGTGCTTCTGGTAAGCCGGTCCGGGGACCTGGTGGTCAGCGATGGGCGGTACACCGAGCAACTGGCACGGGAGTGCCCCGGGCTGGAGGTGCATGTTCGACCGCCCAGCCAGAAGCTGGTGGATGCGGTGCCCCAGGCTCTTGGCGCCCTGAGGGCCAACCGGGTGGGTGTGGAATCTGCCAGTGTGACGCTGGCCGAGATGGAACGATGGCGCGAGTTGCTTCCCGCGCTGGCGTGGAAATCCTGCCAGGGTGTGGTGGAAGGCCTGCGGGCTGTGAAAGATGACCGGGAGCTGGAGGAAATCCGTCGGGCGGTGGATCTTGCCCAACGGGGCTATACGCGCTGGCGGGCCGAGGGTTTTGCGCCTGGAACCACGGAAAAGCAGGCTTCCGACCGGCTGGAATTCACGCTGCGGGCCATGGGAGCGCAGGAATCGGCGTTTCCGCTGATCATTGCGGGAGATGATGGGGCCGCCCTGCCCCACTATCATCCCGGCCCGAAAGCACTGCCTGAAAACGGTGTTTTGTTGACCGACTGGGGGGCGCAAACGTGTCAGGGGTACAAGAGCGACCTGACTCGCACCACGGTTCTGGGCAGGGGGCCTGGGACTCATGCTGGAACCCCTGCATTGGCACCAACACACGAGGCTGTTCGGGCGGCGCAGCAGGCAGCAATACCCTGGCTGCGGCCCGGGGTTGAGTGCTCGCGAGTGGATCAAGCTGTGCGGGAGTCGCTGGCGAAGGTGGATTTGGAGCAATATTTCGTGCATGGAACCGGCCACGGCTTTGGGCTGGAGATTCACGAAGCGCCCTGGTTCCGACAAGGCAATCCTGAAAAGCTGCAAGCCGGCATGGTGGTGACGATTGAGCCGGGGGTATATTTTCCGGGAAGGTGGGGAATTCGGGTAGAGGATGATTATCTGGTCACCCCAGAGGGTGGAGTATGCCTGAGCAGCCTGCCACGGGGGCTGGAGTCTGGGGCAATCAGTTGATAAAAAAGGGTAAGTATCAGATCTAAAGAAAGGAAGGCGGTTGTGGCGGAAGAATCGCCCCAGGCTGGCGGCCCGGGACCCTTCGAAACACGGACCATTCGCGAACTGGTGGGCCTGATGAGCCGCCATGATCTCGCCGAGCTGGAACTGAAGGACGGCGAGCGCAGCATCAAGCTGAAGCGGAATGTCCCGGTGTTGACCTCGATGCCGGTTGCCGCACCGGTTGCTGCTCCCGTTTATGCCCCTGCTCCAGTGGTCGCACCGACTGGTGGCGCACCTGCTCCGGCAGGTGAGGCCAAGCCCGCCAAAGCATTGCTGGAGATCAAGAGCCCGACGCCTGGCACCTTCTACGCCCAAGACAAGCCTGGCTCGCCCGCCTACGTGCAGGTGGGCAGCAAGGTGAGCCCCACGACCGTGGTTTGCCAGGTCGAGGCGATGAAGATCTTCAACGAGATTGCCGCCGAGGTGACCGGAACCATCGTCGAGGTGTGCGTCGAGAACAAGCAACCGGTTGAGTATGGCCAGGTGCTGTTCCGGGTCGATCCATCGGCCTGAGCCCGCCCCAACCTCAGCAGGTGAATCAAGGATATGTTTCAGCGCATATTGGTGGCCAACCGGGGAGAGATCGCCCTGCGGGTGATCCGCGCCTGCAGGGACATGGGCATCGAGTCTGTGGCGGTGTTCTCCGAGGCTGACCGCGGCGCCCCCTACCTGTCGCTGGCGAACCAGGCCATCTGCATTGGCCCGGGCCCATCCGCTGAAAGCTACCTGAACATTCCGCGCCTGATCTCTGCCGCCGAGATCGGGGATGTGCAGGCGATCCACCCCGGGTACGGGTTCTTGTCTGAGAACGCGCACTTTGCCGAGGTGTGCCGCTCGTGCAACATCGAGTTCATCGGCCCGCCCGAGCAGGCGATGCGTCGGCTGGGGAACAAGAACGAGGCCCGCAAGCTGGCCATGGAAGCCAAGGTGCCGGTGGTGCCCGGCTCCGAGGGTTTGATCACCCGCGAGGAGGACGCGCTGCGACTGGCCCATGACATGGGCTACCCGGTGCTGATCAAGGCCGCTGCCGGCGGCGGCGGCAAGGGCATGCGCGTGGCCCACAACGACCTGAGCCTGAAGACCGGCCTGACCAGCGCCCGGCAGGAAGCGGAGAATGCCTTCAAGGACGGCAGCGTCTACCTGGAGAAGTACATCGAGAACCCGCGCCATGTGGAGGTGCAGGTGCTCGCGGACCGGCATGGCAATGTGGTGCATTTGTACGAGCGCGACTGCTCGCTGCAGCGCCGCCACCAGAAACTGGTGGAGGAGTCACCTGCGCCGAACCTGCCCGAGGAGGTGCGGGACGAACTGTGCGCCTCGGCAGTGCGGCTGGTGAAGGCGGCCGGCTATTATTCGGCAGGCACCTGCGAATTCCTGGTGGACAAGCACAACCGGTTCTATTTCATCGAGGTGAACGCGCGCATCCAAGTGGAGCATCCGGTCAGCGAGTTGGTGACCGGTGTTGACTTGATCCAGCAGCAGATCCGTGTGGCCGCCGGGGAGAAGCTGGCTTTCACCCAGAACCAGATCAGGCATCAGGGTGCCTCGATCGAGGTGCGAATCAATGCGGAGGACCCGGCCGCGGGGTTCCGCCCTTCCCCCGGCCTGATCACCAAATGGCAGGCTCCGGGTGGCCCCGGGGTGCGTTTGGACACCCATGCGTCGGCCGGCTACAAGGTGCCCCCCAACTACGACTCACTGGTGGCGAAGCTGCTGGTGCATCGACCCACGCGGGCCGAGGCGATCGCGGCGATGCGCCGCGCGCTGGCCGAGTTCCATGTGGAAGGGATCAAGACCACCATCCCGATCCTGCGCGACCTGATGGCTGACAAAGCCTTCCAGGCTGGCAAGGTGGACACCACGTATATCGAGCGGGAGTATTACAAGAAGGAAGGGTGATGGGG